>CAIRWJ010000235.1 GCA_903882245.1 uncultured Microbacteriaceae bacterium
CGGACTCCGCCGCTACCCTCGCGACCATGATGGTTGGTCGTGCGGTTGACTTGACAGTGACCAAAAAGGCACCGAAGCGAGGCGAGACTGGGCTTTCCGTCTCGGGACTCACGGTGGTAGGCGACCGCAACAACAAGGTCGTCGACGACGTGTCGTTTGAGGTTCACGCCGGAGAAGTGTTGGCGATTGCGGGTGTGCAGGGAAACGGCCAAACCGAACTCGCCGAAGCCCTCGTCGGCTTGCGAGCCCCGAGTGCAGGGTCGATTCACCTCGGGAAAATGGACATCACGCACTCCAGCGTGCGCGAGGTTATCGACGCCGGTGTTGGCTACATCCCCGAAGACCGGTCCAAAGACGGTCTCGTGGGGGATTTCACCATCGCCGAAAACTTTATGATCAACCGTTCATACGGCCCGCCCTTCGCCAAGGGCCTCAGTATTGACTTTGCCAATCGTGAGCGTATCGCCGGGGAACTAATCGGCGCCTATGACGTACGCACTCCGTCACAAGTGACGCTCGCCAAGAATCTGAGTGGCGGAAATCAACAGAAGGTGGTGGTCGCCCGAGAGCTCAGCCGCGAACTCAACCTGCTGATTGCGTCACAACCAACGCGTGGTGTTGACGTCGGCTCGATTGAATTTATCCACGAGCGCATTATGGCCACACGCGATGCCGGGAAGCCAGTTGTCATCGTGTCAACCGAATTGGATGAAGTGACGTCTCTTGCCGATCGTATTGCGGTGATGTACCGCGGCCGGATTGTGGGAATTGTTGATGCAAAGACGCCGCGAGAGACACTGGGACGCATGATGGCGGGAGCAACAGTATGAGTGACGTCACAGAAACTCCGGTTGTGGGCCGCGGTGCCGCCGTGATTCGAGAAATCATGTCGGGAGGTGCAACGCGCGCAATCTTGTCCGTGGTTGCCGGTTTCGTCATCGGGGCAATATTTATGGTGTTCTCTAGCGAAGAGTTCCTCGCTGCGGCACAGTATTTGACCTCACGTCCCACCGACGCTCTGGGCGCGGCGTGGACGGCGATCGCGGAGGGGTATTCGGCGTTGTTCCGCGGTTCGATTTATAACTACAAGGCCGACGATATTGTGGCCGCGTTTCGACCGATGACCGAGACACTGCGATTCGCCGGTCCGCTCATCGCCTCGGGTCTGGGAATTGCACTCGCGTTCCGTGTCGGGTTGTTCAACATCGGCGCGAGCGGTCAGTTGCTGTTTGGCGCACTGTGGGCGACGTGGATTTCGACGCGAGTATCGCTTCCCTGGGGCGTTCACCTTGTCGTCGCTGTACTCGTCGCCATTTTGGGTGCGGCCGCCTACGGCGCTGTCGTGGGCTTTCTCAAGGCTCGAACGGGTGCGCACGAAGTGATTGTCACCATCATGCTCAACTACATCGCCGCGGGAATTCTCACGTTCTTCTTCCGAACACCGGAACTTCTTCGCGAAGTTGATGGAGGGGGCACGCCCAAATCTGATGCCCCAGCTGTCACGGCGCAATTGCCGTTGCTGCTCGGCTCGGAATTCACTCTGCATGCCGGATTCATTCTCGCGATTGTGGGAGTGTTCGTTTACTGGTGGCTCATGGAGCGCTCGACTCTCGGATTCCGCTTCCGAATGGTCGGCCACAATGCCGATGCCGCCCGCACGGCGGGAATCAATGTCGAGCGGACTTTTGTCTTGGCCATGGCCGTTTCGGGGGCTTTCGTCGGTCTGGCCGCCGCTAATCAAGCACTTGGGGTTCAAGCCGGACTAACTCCCGACCTCGACGGCAGCATTGGATTTGACGCCATCACGGTTGCGCTGCTGGGGTCATCCACGGCCCCAGGGGTCTTACTCGCGGGATTGCTGTTCGGCGCGTTCAAGGCCGGAGCACCGCAGATGCAGGTCATCGGGCTTTCGCCCGAGATCACGGGGGTAGTCCAGGGGTTCATCGTTTTGTTCATCGCGGCACCGCCCCTTGTTCGAGCAATATTCCGATTGCCCCCGCCACAAAAGACCACGGTGATCGCGGACTGGTGGCACAAACTGACCACGAAAGGTGATGCGAAATGAGCACCGTCGTGACTCCGGGATTGTTTTCACAAGTAGACGTATCGGTCTCCAAGAAGACTCCGTACCTGATGGCGGCGTTCGCAGTATTCGTTCTGGTGGCGTTCGGTGTCGTTGGCAAAACCGACATCGTCGCATTCCAGTGGTCTAAACAAGACGACCTGATCCATCTTCCGGATTTTCTGGTGGCGTCGAACATTGTCGGTCTTGTTCTGGGCGCGACACTCGTGGCGATTGCCGTTGTCTCGTTTGTGTTCGCGCAACGCAAACGGGTGACACCGTTGTGGCTCACCCTGATTTTCGGGTTGCTCGCGGTTATTGCACTGCTGGCGTGGTTGGCGGCAGGGAACACTCTTCCCTTCGCGTTCATTTTGGGTAACGCAGTCGTTCTCGCCGTTCCCCTTGCCCTTGGGGCGATGGGCGGAATCATGTCCGAACGTGTCGGTGTCGTCAACATCGCGATTGAAGGGCAACTCCTCACCGGTGCGTTCCTCGCCGCGGTGGTTGGCTCGCTCACCGACAACCTGTATCTCGGGCTCATCGTGGCGATGATCGGCGCTGCGTTACTGTCTATGGTTCTCGCGGTTTTTGCGATTCAGTACCTCGTCGATCAAATCATTGTCGGTGTGGTGCTCAATGTTCTCGTCCTGGGAATCACTAATTTCTTATACGCACAGTGGCTGTCCAGTGACGGGCAGAATTCGAACTTCCCGGGTACCTTCCCCATCATCCCCATCCCCGGATTATCGGCGATCCCCATCATTGGGCCTGCACTATTTGAGGCGCGAATCACGACATATCTCGCCTACCTGATTATCCCGACGTTGTGGTTCATTCTTTTCAAGACCCGCTTGGGACTTCGGGCACGTGCCGTCGGCGAGCACCCGCTCGCGGCCGACACCGTCGGAATCAACGTGGCGCGCACGCGTTTTTGGTGGGTGACGATCGGCGGTTTCGTGGCCGGACTCGGAGGAGCCGCACTGACAATCGGCGCGGTCGGTGCGTTCGGTCGCAACATGTCTGGGGGCCAGGGTTTTATCGCGCTGGCTGTCGTGATCCTCGGTCGCTGGCATCCGTTCTCGGCGGCGGCTGCCGCGCTGTTGTTCGGATTTTCTATCGTGTTGCGGATCTGGGCGAATCAGGTTAGCCCCGGAATTCCCACGGACTTCATCACGATCGTTCCGTATGTCGTGACTCTCATCGCCGTTGTCGGATTCGTGGGCCGTGTTCGCGCACCCGCCGCGGACGGCCAACCTTATATCAAGGGATAACGGTGTCAGAAATCAACTGGGACGCACTTCGCACCGCGGCAAACGACGCGATGGCAAAGGCTTACGCACCGTATTCCAACTTCCCCGTTGGCGCGGCGGCACTTGTCGACGATGGGCGAATCGTCAGCGGCTGTAACGTCGAAAATGCGAGTTATGGGGTTGGCCTCTGCGCCGAATGTGCACTCGTCAGTGCACTGACCATGTCGGGCGGCGGCAAGCTCGTGGCATTCACGTGTGTCGACGGTCACGGTGATGTTCTCATGCCGTGCGGTCGTTGCCGGCAGTTATTGTTCGAACACTCCGCCCCGGGAATGGTCCTCGAGACCGTCTCGGGAATGCGAACGATTGACCAGGTCTTGCCCGACGCCTTCGGACCTCGAGAACTCGACGCTTATTCTCTGATCGACCCCGCTTCGGGAACAACCTGTGAAGGATGCGAATGACCGCCATCGAGCCGTTTGATGCGGTTGACCTCATCAAGATAAAGCGGGACGGCGGCGAATTGACGGCCGCGCAAATCGGGTGGCTCATCGATGCCTACACTCGGGGATACGTTGCCGATGAGCAAATGTCGGCCATGACGATGGCAATCTTCCTGCGTGGAATGGTATCCACCGAAATCAACGACCTCACCGCCGCAATGGTGAACTCCGGCGAACGCCTCGATTTCTCTGGGTTATCCAAAATCACGACCGACAAGCACTCGACGGGCGGGGTCGGCGACAAAATCACCCTTCCACTAGCGCCGTTGGTTGCGAGTTTCGGGCTTGCGGTGCCGCAACTGTCTGGTCGCGGACTCGGTCACACGGGCGGAACATTGGACAAGTTCGAGAGCATCCCTGGGTGGCGGGCTGACCTGTCGAACGCCGAGATGCTGGCACAACTTGAGTCCGTCGGTGCTGTTGTCTGCGCAGCGGGCTCCGGTCTTGCTCCCGCTGACCGCAAGTTGTATGCCCTCCGTGACATCACGGGGACCGTCGAAGCGATTCCGTTGATTGCGTCGAGCATCATGAGCAAAAAACTTGCCGAGGGAACGTCGTCGCTCGTTCTCGATGTGAAGTTCGGTAACGGTGCCTTCATGAGCGAATTTGAGCGGGCGAAGGAACTCGCCAACGTCCTTGTGCGCATCGGAAATGATGCAGGTGTCGCAACCAGGGCCGTTCTGACCAACATGAACACTCCGCTCGGTCACGCAATCGGAAACGCGAACGAGGTCCGGGAATCAGTCGAGGTACTCGCTGGAGGCGGCCCTGCCGACGTCATCGACGTGACGGCGACCCTCGCTGAACACATGCTCGATCTCGCAGGTTTGACCGGGGTCGATGTTCGTGCCAATCTCGCCAACGGCAAAGCGATGGACTCATGGCGTGCGATGGTCAGCGCCCAGGGCGGGGACCCCGACGCTGCGCTTCCCGCCGCCTCAGAAACGTTTGTCGTGACCGCTGATCGCGACGGTGTCGTGTCGCATATGGATGCTCTTCCCTTCGGAATTGCCGCGTGGCGGCTTGGGGCGGGCCGGGCTCGCAAGGAAGATCCCGTGATTCACGCGGCAGGGATTGACCTCGCGGTCAAGCCTGGTGCGTCGGTGAAAAAGGGGGACGTTGTCTTTACCCTGTCGGCGAACGATTCGGCGCGTTTCGATCGCGCCCTTGAAGCGTTAGATGGCGCTTGGAAAATTGGCGATTCCGTTGTCGACCACGGCCCGCTCATCGCCGAGGTCATCACCGGATGAGCCGCATCGGACTTCCCCAGGTAACACCGGGCGACAGAACCTCTCACCTCTTCCCGGGGACGGATGTCACCGCCGAGTCGCTTCCCAAAATCTCGTTGCACGATCACCTCGATGGCGGGCTTCGCCCATCAACCATCGTCGAACTGGCGGCCGTCGGAGGAATCGAGATTCCTCGCACCACCGCGGATGAATTGAACGAATGGGTTCGGTCCAATGCGGATTCAGGAAACCTCGTCGATTATCTCGCGACGTTCTCGGTAACGCTGTCCGTCATGCAAACGGCGGCGAACCTCGAGCGCATTGCACACGAGTTTGTCGAGGATCTCATCGCGGATGGTGTTGTCTACGGCGAGGTTCGATGGGCGCCGGAACTCCACCTCGAACACGGGCTTGAGATCCGTGACGCGATTGACGCTGTCCAGTGCGGAATAGACACAGCCGTCGCGGAAAGCCGTGTGGACGGTCGAGTTGCCCACATTGGACAACTGCTGTGCGCGATGCGTCAGAATGACCGCGCCGACGAGGTTGCCGACCTCGCAATCGAGTATCGCGGTCGCGGTGTCGTTGGATTCGACATCGCCGGTCCCGAGGCTGGATTTCCGGTGTCGAGACTCGCTTCGGCGTTTGCGAAATTGGACGAGGCCTGGGTTCCCCGCACGGTGCACGCGGGGGAAGCTGACGGTCTTCTCAGCATCGAAGGTGCACTGATTGATGGGCGCGCATTGCGTTTGGGGCATGGGGTTCGAATCACGGATGACCTGTCCATCGAGGTCGACGGAGCGGCGACCCACGTCACCCTCGGCCCGCTCGCCGAGTGGGTTCGCGACCGTCGAATCGCGCTCGAAATCTGCCCGACCTCGAACGTCCACACGAATGCGTTTAGCCGTTTCGGCTCGACAATCGACAATCACCCGTTCGAGATGCTCTATCAACTCGGGTTTGCCGTGACCGTCAATACCGACAATCGCCTGATGAGTGGCACGAGCTTGTCCCGCGAAATCGCCAACCTTGCCGAAACCTTCGGATACGACCTTGACGATGTGTTGCAGTGGCAACTGAACGCTGTCGATTCGGCATTCATTACGAGCGACGAACGTGACACTCTGTCGGACTTCCTGATGTCGGCCTATACGGCCTAGCCGACCTCGCCGAAAACGCGTTCGTCCATCGGTTGGCCCGCGCACTCGAGGTTCAGCGGGTCGGCGATACAGGAATCGCACAGAATTGCGCGGTGGCGGCAGTCGTTGTTGGAGCAATTCGTCACCTGTGCTGTCGCCCCACCGCACACGTCACAGTCGCCGAGGACGGCAGCGTCCTTGCTGAAATTCACGGTCAAGCGCTGGTCGAACACATACAGCGAGCCCTCCCAGAGGCCTTTGTCGCGGTAGGCCTCGCCGTATCTCACGATTCCGCCCTCGATTTGATAGACCTCGGAGAAACCGCGATTGAGCATCGCCGCGCTGAGGATTTCGCATCGGACGCCACCCGTACAGTAGGTCACGATCGGTTTGCTCTTGAGGTGATCGTATTTTCCGCTGTCGAGTTCGGCGATGAAATCATGTGTCGTTCTCACGTCGGGGATGACGGCGTTCTTGAAGCGACCGATACGAGCCTCGAACGTGTTTCGACCGTCGAAAAACACGACGTCGTCACCGCGCTCGGCAACGAGGTCGTTCACCTGTTGAGGGCTGAGGTGTTGTCCACCGTTGAGGACACCGGTTTCACCGACGACGATTTCTTCGGGCGACGCGAACGCGACGAGTTCGGGGCGTGCCTTGACGCTGAGGCGGGGGAAATCGTCACCCGTGCCCTCTGACCACTTGACGTCCATCTTCCCGAAGCCGGGATACTGCTTGGTCGCCCGCACGTATTTCTTGACGTCACTCATCGCCCCACCGACGGTGCCGTTGATTCCGTGCTTCGACACAATGATTCGACCGTTGAGCCCGTGTTGCCCGCATAAAGCGCGTTGCCACAAGACGACCGCCTGCGGGTCGATGATCGGCGCGAACGCATAATACAAAATGATTTTCGGGAGGTCCACGGGTCCCAGTTTATGGTTAGCCCGCGGATAGCATGGGTGAATGGGCAAGATAACCTCACGAATCGCTTCTGCACTTGTCGCAGCAGTGACCCTCGCCGGAATTTCGGACGTTTCCGTCGGCAACGGCGTTGCACACGCAGCGCCCTCTCCGCTCGTTTTCGAGTCTGCGTCGGAAGGCTCCACCCCATTCATCGGGGA
>CAIRWJ010000236.1 GCA_903882245.1 uncultured Microbacteriaceae bacterium
CTCATCACCGAATCCTTCGTACTGATCCACCTCACGGGAATGGCGATTCTCGTCGGAGCGTTCATTCTCAATATGCGCGCCAAGTCGAACTTCCCCTTCACAATCATGGTGTGGGGCGCCTCGATTCAGTTGGTCACCGGCACAATCCTCGTCGGACTCGCGTACGCGGGCAACGACGCACCCGACAACCTCAAGATCACCGTCAAAGCGCTCCTCGCAGTCGGGGCGCTCGTAGCGGCGATTCTTGGAAGCAGCCGACAGAAGAAGGGCGAAGCCAAGCTTCAACCGTTCTTCCACGCCGCCGGAGGCTTGGCATTCATCAGCCTCATCATCGCCGTTCTCTGGAACGCCGAACTCTACGTCTAGTCCCGAAGGCGATCGAAGAACTCGGTCAACAGCGCAGAGCACTCGTCGGCACGAACACCGCCAACGACCTCGCCAACTCGGCCCGGAAGTGTTCGAGTTCGCAAAACATCGATAACACTGCCGGCCGCCCCCGCTTTGTCGTCCCACGCGCCGAAGACAACTTTCGAGATGCGGGAATTGAGAATCGCGCCGGCGCACATGACACAGGGTTCGAGTGTGACAACAAGAGTGTGATCACTCAAGTTCCAGTTTCCCGTTGCCGCTGCCGCATCGCGCAACGCGACGACCTCCGCGTGTGCGGTCGGATCTCCCGTCAATTCACGTTCGTTCCGGCCGCGACCGACAATCGCGCCATCCGGAGCGAGCACGACCGCTCCGACGGGAACGTCATTCGATTCCAGCGCTAATCGCGCGAGTCGGAGTGCCTCGTTCATCGCGCCGAAAGCCTCAGTCATCTGCCCCTCCATTCGATAGATTGAAGCCTATGCGAGTCATAGTTGCCGATCACCCCCTCATCACGCACAAGCTCACGATGCTGCGTGACAAGACCACGCCGTCGTCGACTTTCCGCACGCTCGCCGACGAGCTCATGACGCTTCTCGCGTATGAAGCAACCCGGGACGTTCGCGTGGTCCCCCACCACATCGAAACGCCCGTCGCGCCGACCGAGGGGGTCATTCTCGCCGAACCACACCCGCTCATTGTGCCGATCCTGCGAGCCGGCCTCGGGATGCTCGAGGGGTTGCTGCGATTGATGCCGAGCGCGGAAACGGGTTTCCTCGGGATGGTTCGCGACGAGACGACGCTCCAACCGAGTGTTTATGCCGAGCGCCTTCCCGCGAATCTCACCGGTCGCCAGTGCTACGTGCTCGACCCGATGCTCGCAACCGGGGGATCGCTCATCGCCGCGATTGATTTTATGTTCGAGCGCGGCGCCACGGACGTCACTGCCGTGTGTCTGCTCGGGTCACCCGAGGGAGTCGCTGCTGTCAAGGACGCTGTTGGCAACCGGGACGTCACTCTCGTCCTCGGTGCACTCGATGAAAAACTCAACGAACACGGGTACATCGTGCCCGGACTCGGCGATGCGGGCGACCGTCTCTACGGTGTCGCAGGCTAAACGGTAAAATATCGGGATGCCTGACAACGCCCAGAATCCCGCGCAAATACGCGGTTTTGCGGTGTATGTCGGCGTCGATGAAGCTAGCGCCCTCGCGGCCGGCACCACTATCTCGGAAATGGTTGACGCAGTTCGTAACCTCGTCACGGCGGCGGTTTCTGGCACGGAATCTCACGCCGCGGTCGCCTATGCACCGGAAAGTCAGCGCGGCAAAAACCTCGACATTGTTCGCTTAGCGCTGCGGGAACCGCGCGCCGTTGCCGAACTGCTTCCGCCGAAACCCGCCTCCACGACGCAGGGCGTGACGATCGACTTGTCGCGGAAACGCGTGGTCATCAACGGTGACGTCGCGCCACTCACGTATAAAGAGTTCGAACTTCTGCAGTACCTCGTCCTGCGTGAAGCGGTCACCGTTGATCGCTCGGGCATGATTGACACCCTGTGGGCTGCGAGCGACGTCGACCGCCCCAACAGCCGAACGATCGACGTTCACGTCCGTCGTCTCCGTTCCAAACTTGAGCCGTTCGAGGACATCGTGCGCACCGTCCGCGGAGTCGGCTATCGATTCGACCGTCACGCAGACGTCACCATCAACTTCGGCACGGGCCGCTCGCCCGACATTTACTAGGCGACTGATGAACACCTCACTGGTCTGGCTGCGCGACGACTTACGTCTGGCCGACAACCCCGCCCTCAACGCCGCGCTGCGCGCAGGCGAGCGGACCTCCGTACTCTATGTGCTCGACGATGACTCACCCGAGGTTCGCCCGATCGGAGCTGCGTCGCGCTGGTGGCTCCACCATTCACTTCGCCAATTGCAGAAGGAAATCGCGGCGCTGGGCGGGTCCCTTATTCTTCGGCGGGGTGCCGCCCGAGACGTCCTTCCTGCCGTCGTAGCCGAAATCGGGGCAACCAGTGTTCACTGGAACCGCCGGTACGGATTGGCCCGTGTGATTGACACCGAACTCAAGGTTTTGCTTCCGGAAGCACACAGTTATACCGGCTCGTTGTTGCACGACCCGTGGTCGGTCACGACCGGTGCCGGAACGCCGTTCAAGGTGTTCACGCCGTTCTGGAAGTCGATCCTGGCGGGACCGGAACCGCGACAACCGGTGACCGCGCCAACGTCGATTGCGGGCGTGGAGGCCGCATCCGACCTACTTGACTCATGGAATCTGGTTCCTGATCGACCGTGGGCGAACGATTTCCCCAATCAGTGGACACCGGGTGAAACGGGTGCGCGGGAGCGCCTCGAACGATTCCTCTCCAATGGACTGGGGCTTTATCACCGCCGCGACGAGCCAGGCATCGAATCGACCAGTGGGCTGAGCCCGCACTTGCGCTTCGGGGAGATTAGCCCCTACCAGGTCTGGCACGCAGTCGAATCCGTTGTTACCCCCGAAACCCGAGCGAACGCGAGTCGATTCCTTAGTGAAGTCGGGTGGCGCGAGTTTTCATATCACCAGCTCTTTCACAACACCGACCTGCACCGTCGAAACCTTCGCGCTGAATTTGACGAATTCCCGTGGGAGGAACCGAATCCGGCACACCTCTCGGCGTGGAAGAAGGGAAAGACCGGTGTGGAGCTCGTCGACGCGGGGATGCGTGAACTGTGGAAAATCGGAACAATGCACAATCGTGTTCGAATGGTCGCGGCAAGTTTCCTCATCAAGAACCTTGGAATCGATTGGCGAATCGGCGAGGCGTGGTTCTGGAACACCCTGGTCGACGCTGACGAGGCGAGCAACCCAGCATCATGGCAGTGGGTCGCGGGAAGCGGTTATGACGCAGCCCCATACTTTCGCGTATTCAATCCCGAACTGCAGGCCGCAAAGTTCGATCCGGATAGCGTCTATCGCGCGCGCTGGATTGAGGAATACAACACTCCTCTGTACCCCGAGCCAATCGTGAGCCTGTCCGACACCCGAGCCCGCGCGTTGGCCGATTACGCGACTATGCGGGGCGAGCGCCCACAGCAGTAACCGCCTCGGCGGCGACAATCACGGCCGCACGTGCCGCTTCCACCGGGGTCAGACCTTGTGCCAGTCCCGCCAACAATCCGGCGTTAAATGAATCCCCCGCGCCGGTTGGGTCGGCGACGTCCACGGGTTCGACTGGAATGTGAGCGAGCGCCTCAGCGCGTTGCCCAACAATCACGCCGTCGCGACCACACGTCGTGACGACGAGCGGGAAGAGCTCGGTCAATTTGATGGTTGCCGCTTCGACGTCGTCGAGCCCCGACAGAACGCGGGCCTCGTCCTCGTTAGGTCGCAGGATGTGTGCGCCAGCACACAGTCGGAGGAATTCGTCCACCCCGAAATCGGTGATGAAGCCGGCCGAGGCGGGATCGATACTGACGGTCACGTCGTGTGCAGATGCTCGCTCGATGAGTCGCACGACGGACTCGCGCTTCGGTTCATCGATGATTGTATGGCCCGTGAAGTGCAGATATTCGGCAATGGCGATGAGGTCCTGCGGAACCGAGTCGAGGTCAAAGATGACGTTTGCGCCTCGGTCCGTCAACATAGTTCGCTTCTCGCCCTCGACGATGATGACTATCGTCCCCGTCGAACGTTCTGTGTCGCTCTGCAGGTGAGCCTTTACGCCGAAACGCTCGAGTTCCCGCGTGTGCCGCGCGTTGTCGGCCTCACCGACCTGCCCAAAGAAGTGGACGTTCGCGCCGATGTGCCCGAGCCACGCCGCGGTGTTGGCCGATGAACCGCCCGGGTGCCGTTCGATAAAGGCGGGGGTGTCGGTGTCGGTGCGAATCGCACCTTGCGGACGAACGATGATGTCGTCGATGACGTCACCGACAACAACAATCGTTCCCTTTGTCGTCATGCTCTGAGTCGACACCATGCGGTCGCGATGTCGCCCGCGACTCGAATGTTATTGCGCGCCAAATCGAGGTTGACCTCGAGGCTCCGTCCACCCGACGCCTCGACGATGTACCCGAGAAGGAACGGGGTGACGGCTTTACCCCGAACTCCAGCCTGTTCTGCGGCGAGGAACGCTTCAGAGAGAACGCGGTCGTGTTCGGCCGGATCCCACTGTTGTTCAAGAGGAATCGGGTTCGCGACGACGATTCCCTGACCGTGTCCCGTTGCATCGTGTGCCTTCATGATGGCAGCGACCTCGGTTGCATCCGCCGCCGACCAATCAAGGGTAAACCCGCTGTCTCTCAACCAAAAAGCGGGGAACGCCGTCGTCCCGTACCCGACGACCGGAACCGAAAGAGTTTCGAGTCGCTCGAGCGTCGCGGCGATGTCAAGAACCGACTTTACGCCCGCCGAAACGACCGAGATGTTGGTCACGGCAAGGGTCGAGAGGTCAGCAGATTCATCAAACGTTTCGTTAGCACCGCGGTGAACGCCGCCGAGTCCGCCGGTCGCAAACACGCGAATTCCAGCTTGCGCGGCGATGTGAGCGGTCGCGGCCACGGTCGTCGCGCCACTTTCCCGCTTGGCGAGCAAGATTGGCAGGTCGCGCACGCTGGCCTTGGCGATGTCCTTTTCCGCAATCGTGGCGAGGCCCTCTGGATCGAGGCCGACCGTCGGAATTCCATCGATGATCGCGATCGTCGCAGGAACGACACCCTTGTCGCGCAGAATCTGCTCAAACTCTAGGGCTGCCTCGCGGTTGCGCGGACGGGGAAGACCGTGGGAAATAATCGTCGACTCCAGGGCGACAACAGGCTTGTTCTCTGCAAGCGCGAGCGCGACTTCGGGGGCAATGTTCAACGTAGGCACCTTGTGACGATACCGCACGCTCTACTATCGAATTGTGCCTAGTGAGATCACTTCAGACCTTCCCCTTCGACGGGGTGAGAACGGGTTGCCCGCGCTATGTCTCGTCACAGGGGCGACGGGTTACATCGGTGGCCGTCTTGTTCGCGAGTTGCTTGCTCACGGCTATCGTGTTCGAGTCATGGCGCGCCACGCCGAGCGTCTTCGCTTTCACCCGTGGATCGACAAGGTCGAGGTCGTCGACGGAGACGCCACAAACCGAGCCGACCTGACACGCGCGGTCGCAGGGGTCGACGTCGCGTATTACCTGCTGCACGCACTGATGTCGCCGCAGAACTTCGAGGAGGAAGAACGTCTCGTCGCAACGCTGTTTGGCGAAGAATGTCTCCACGCGGGAGTCTCGCGAATCGTGTATCTCGGAGGAATGGCCGACGCCGATTCCACGCTGTCTCCCCATCTGCAATCGCGAGCCGACACCGGCGACATCCTGCAGAGCAGCGGTGTCCCCACCATCGAATTGCGGGCGGGAGTCGTCATTGGTTCGGGTTCTGCGTCGTTCGAGATGTTGCGCTATTTGACCGAGCGGTTACCCATCATGACGGTCCCCAAATGGGTGAATTCGCGCATCCAGCCGATCGCGGTTCGGGATGTGCTTCGATACCTGGTCGGCGCCGCGGCTCTTCCCACATCGATAACGGGTGACTACGACATTGGTGGTCCCGATGTGTTCACTTACCGAGAGATGATGGCGCATTACGCAGCGGCAGCCGGCCTCCGGCCGCGAATCATCATTCCCGTGCCCGTTTTGACGCCGAGGCTGTCGAGCGGTTGGGTCGGGCTGGTAACCCCCGTGCCGTATACGCTCGCCCGCAGACTCGTCGCAAGCTTGAAGAACGAAGTCGTGGCCCGAAATGACGACATTCGTCGCTTGATTCCCGACCCACCAGCTGGACTCACCACTTTCGACCGAGCTGTTGCTCTGGCGTTGTCGAAGATCAAGGACGCACACGTCGACACCCGTTGGTCGGATGCGTCCCTCCCCGGTGCGCCCTCGGAACCCCTGCCGACCGACCCCAAATGGGCCGGTGGCACCCTGTATCAAGACTTTCGTATTGCGCACAGCACCGACTCGGTTGACGAGGTGTGGAAGCGCGTAGAGTCCATTGGCGGAGACAACGGTTATTCCACGGCCAGTTGGGCCTGGGAAGCCCGCGGACTGCTGGATCGCCTTGTCGGCGGACCCGGTCTTCGTCGGGGCCGTCGCGACCCGAATCACCTGGTCGAGGGCGAAGCGCTCGATTTCTGGCGGGTCGAATCTCTGCGCCCGCCCAACGTCTTGCGCCTCCGCGCCGAAATGCGCAATCCAGGGTTGGCCTGGCTGGAATTCACGGTCGAGGCCGAAGGCACCGGGGCGAAAGTTACACAACGCGCCTTTTTCGCACCGCGCGGGCTTGCCGGGCACGTGTATTGGTGGCTCGTCTGGCCGATGCACGGGTTGGTGTTCCCCTCGATGGTGAATTCCGTGGCACGCGGACGAAATAACAAACGCTCGTGAATCGCACTCCGAGTGCCGACAGCCGACTTGCCATTCTCGCCCTTTTTGCTGTGACCGCAGCCTGGGGGGCATCGTTCGTCCTCATGAAGCCTGCGATCGAGCGCCAGCCAATCCCCGACTTTCTCGCCACCCGTTTCGTTATTGCGGCCATCATCCTGATCCTGGTTCGCCCGTCCGTCTTGTCGAACATCACCCCGCGAGTGTGGTGGACGGGCGGAATCGCGGGTGTCGTCCTCTCGATCGGCTATGTCGCACAAACCATCGGACTGCACTACGCAACCGCCGCAATCACGGGCTTCCTCACGGGTCTCTACGTGGTCGGAACGCCGTTGCTCGCGTGGCTGATCTTTCGGCAACCACTCAACCGTAAGGTCATCGTGGCCGCCAGTCTTGGGTTGGCCGGGCTCGGGGTAATCTCGCTCAACTCATTCGGAATTGGCATCGGGGAAATCTGGATCATCGTGGGGGCGATCTTTTTCGCGCTCCACATTGTTGTCTTGGGTCGCTGGGCGCCCGGCAATGATTCCTATGCACTCACCGTCGTCCAGATCGTCGTCGTCGCGATATGCACCGCCGGAATGACGTTCGCGGATGGTGACGGATACATCCCCCCGCCAGACGTCGACGTGTGGATCGCGGTTCTCGTCACCGCGGTGTTC
>CAIRWJ010000237.1 GCA_903882245.1 uncultured Microbacteriaceae bacterium
CGCCAATTCGTCAATACACGATTGGGCAAGCACCGCCGGAGCAATTGGTTCCAGTTCAAGTTCCGCTGCGCCAGCATCAAAACGTGACAGTTCAATAAGTTCCGCTAGCAGTTCTTCGAAGGTTTCAATTTGTCGATGAAGTAACTCGGCTGCACGTGCCGAATCTTTGTCAAAGGTTTTGCGCTGTTTGAACAGCATGCTGCCGGCGAGTTTGATTGTCGTTAGTGGAGTCCGTAGTTCGTGCGAAACATCGGACACAAATTGTTGTTGCAGTTTTGAGAGTGTTGCTAAGCGATTGATTTGACCGGAAATTGATTCCGCCATTCGGTTGAATGATTCGGCCAACTTTGCGGAAACGTCAGTTCCCTCAACATCGATTCGTTCGTCAAGATTACCAGCGGCAAATCGTTCCGCTGTAGCTGCGGTTGTCATGATGGGCTGGATTGAACGGGTGGTGACGAGCCACACAATGAGCCCCGTAATGGCGACAAAGAATAACTCACCGACTACGAGAGCGCTTTGCACAAAAGTGAGATTCGCCTCGACGTCCGCCAGTTCATATACCAAAATAAGATCGTGCCGACCCGCGATCGGGACGTCGATGTTGGTTCCCATGACAATTCCCGGCGACCCACCTGGCACCTCTACCGATTGAAGGTAAACATTGGTCCGATCTTCATGGATCGCCTCTCGAAGCGAATCGCTCACGACCGTCAAGGGGAAACCAATTGACGAGGAGCTGGTCATTACCTGGTCAGTAGTTTGCCCCGGCGCTCGAAGGATGGCAAACCCGATCAGGCCGG
Organism: uncultured Microbacteriaceae bacterium; assembly: GCA_903882245.1. Taxonomy (GTDB): domain Bacteria; phylum Actinomycetota; class Actinomycetes; order Actinomycetales; family Microbacteriaceae; genus MWH-TA3. The sequence continues at coordinate 804 of CAIRWJ010000237.1, forward strand.
GTGAATTTGTCGTTGCTCGAATTGTCGCTTGTGCGTTGGAATTTGCCACTTCGATATCGATGGAACTCTCGGCATTCGTGACGCCATCAAATTGCGACTGCACACTGCTCGACACGGACTGCGTTTCAGAAACAATCTCATTGCGCCGAGACTCGAAGAGATTTCTTTCGATTGTGAACGACAAGAATCCCCCAATTGCAGCGACGGCAACGAGCGAAAGCCCGACTGAAACTGCGGTCATGCGCAAGCGAAGGGACCCGACCCACGTCTCTCGAATTTGTCGGACAATTTGGGTGAACGATTTCATGCGGGGATGATTTCCCCCGCGCGATAACCCACGCCACGGACCGTTTGGACAATCTTCGGATCATCGACGTCACGTTCCACCTTGGAACGCAACCGCTGCACATGCACGTTGACGAGTCGAGTGTCCGCCTTGTATTGATAACCCCAAACCTGCTCCAAAAGCGCTTCGCGCGAGAATACTTCATCTGGACGTGATGCGAGCGTGTGCAGCAATTCGAATTCGAGTGGCGTGAGTGAAATGGGGACTCCGTCGCGCGAAACGACGTGTCCGCTCACGTCTATCACGATGTCTCCCACCTTGAGTGATCTGGACGAGGTGGAAGGTGGTCGCCGCATACACGCCTTTATTCGGGCGCTAAGAATCTGCTCGTTGAATGGTTTCTCGACATAGTCATCTGCACCCGCTTCGAGCCCGTGGATTATGTCCTGCGGATCCGTGCGCGCGGTCAACATGATGATGGGAGTCCCCGAGTGCTCTCGAATTGACCGACAGACTGAAATCCCATCAATCCCAGGAAGGTTGAGGTCGAGCAAAACAAGGTGCGGCTGGTACTCGTCAAAATAATCCAACGCTTGCGGTCCACTCGTCGCTACGCGCGTTTCGTACCCCTCTGCGCGCAAGAACAATTCGAGAACCTCACCGATGCTCGGGTCGTCGTCGACGATTAAGATGCGTGCGAGCATGACAACTCCTTCCCCTCGGTTGTGTCTATTGTGCTAACTCTGACGAATGATTGCGAGCACTTCGTCTCGAACGGATATCATCAGCTCCGAAGTGCCGCCCTCGACATTGAGTCGCAGCAGCGGTTCGGTGTTGGATGGGCGAACGTTGAACCACCAAAATTCTCGTACCTCCCTCGTGACGGGAGGAAGCGCCGCGTCATCAATCGAACCCCCAGCGACGGTGAGCCCGTCGAGCGTGTCAAACGTTCCGCGACCTTCGAAGGTATCTCGAATTCGCTTCAGCGCGGCCGGTACATCGGACACCGTCGAATTGATTTCCCCGCTTTGGGCATAAGGCGAGTAGCGTGCCGAGATGTCGGACAGTGGTCCCACCTGAGATCCGAATTCGGCGAGCACGTGCATCGCGGCGAGCATCCCGTTGTCGGCTCCCCAAAAGTCTCGGAAGTAATAGTGAGCAGAGTGTTCGCCGCCGAACACCGCACGGCTATCACGCATGATGTCTTTGATGAGCGAATGCCCGACGTTAGTTCGAACAGGCTGTGCGCCAGCGGCGCGAATAACCTCAGGAACAATTCGCGACGTAATCAGATTGTGTAAGACAACAATCGACGAATCCCCCGACGCACTCACCCGGTTGATTTCCCGAAGTGCAACGATGGCTGCAACAGCGCTCGGAGAGACGGGGTCGCCGTTTTCATCGACGACAAAGCACCGATCCGCATCACCATCGAACGCTAGCCCGATGTCCGCCTTGTGCGCAACGACGGCTTTCTGCAGATCGACCAGGTTCGCCGGCTCGAGCGGGTTTGCTTCGTGGTTAGGGAAGCTACCGTCCAATTCGAAATAGAGCGGAATAATCTCGATGGGTAATTCCGGGAGGCCGGCCGCAGTTCCCAACACCGCTGGGACTGTCAAGCCACCCATCCCGTTCCCAGCATCGACAACGACTTTCAATGATCGAATGCTCGACAAGTCGACGAGTGACCGAAGATACTCCGAATACTCGGCAATGACATCGTGCGTCGATGATTCGCCGGGTTCGGCCACTACGGTAATTCCCGTATCAAGATATTCCGTGGCACGATCGCGAATTGCGGCGAGTCCGGTATCAAGGCTGATTCCTTGCGCGCCTGCGCGCGAAAATTTGATGCCGTTGTAGGCCGCGGGATTATGCGACGCTGTGAACATTGCTGCCGGTGCATTCCATGACCCGGATGCGAAATAGGACTCGTCCGTTGAGCAGAGCCCCAGATTCGTGACGTTCGCGCCGCGCGCGGTAGCTCCTCGAATAAACGCTGCTGCGAAACCAGGGGACGAGTCGCGCATGTCGTGACCAACAACGACCGTTCTTCCCGCTGCGCCGACCTCGTCGACGAAACCCGCGGCAAGTGCTTCGACTACGTCGTCCGTCAACTCAGTCCCCACGAGTCCGCGCACGTCATACGTTTTGACGAACCGGGTCAAATCGACAGTCATTCGTTACCTTCCATCGGTCTGTTTACGATACCGCACGAGGTTCCGCCGAGACGCGGCGGCGAATAGGCTGGGTGAATGGTCGGTCCCCGCACAACTCGAAATCGGCACGGTCGTCAACTGCGTTCTGATGTGCGAGGCATTGCCGCCATCGGAACGGGTGGCCGAAACACCAGTTTCGCGGAAATCGCGAAGGACGTTGTCAACTATCTCTGCGACGTGCAACCGACATTAATGCACGACATACAAGTCGAAATGACTCTGCTTCCCAGCGCCGAACGCGCC
>CAIRWJ010000238.1 GCA_903882245.1 uncultured Microbacteriaceae bacterium
GGGCACCAAGGGTCAACTCTACAAGTGATTCAGTGTCTGGTCAAACCGGTTCACGACGAGTGCGCGACAGTTTGGCTCGGTCGCCCACCTCGTCGTCCGCCGGATAGCCCACCTCGACGAGGGTGAGTCCGTGGGGTGGAATGACAATGAACGCCGAGGTGCGAGTGCGTTCCTCGCGGAGACTAACCGCATCGCTCACGTGGAGCTTGCCGCGACCCACCGCGATACACACCCCGACAAGGTTTCGCACCATGCTATGACAGAACGCGTCGGCCTGCACCTCGGCGACGAGAGTTCCGTCATTTTCACGCCGCCAGCGGAAAATCTGCAATTCGCGGACGCGAGTGGCACCTGGTCGAGGCTTGCAAAAGGTGGTCCAGTCGTGAAGACCACATAAGGAGGTCGCCGCCTCGTTCATGAGGTCGATGTCGAGGTGATCGTCGATCCACAACGTGAAATGCCTGGTTCTGGGGTCGCGATTTCCGACGGCATCGGACACTCGGTATTCATAACGTCGGAAAATCGGCGAATAGCGAGCGTCGAACCCAGGTGGGGCCACCGTCACGCGGTGGACGTGGATCGGCTCGCTCGCCAGGATTGAGTTGAGTTGGCGAATGAGTCGTTCGGGTTTCACCGCATCGTCGACGTCCACGTGAGCAGTTTGACCAATGGCGTGGACACCAGCGTCCGTTCGTCCCGCGACCGTGGATTGAATCGTGTCCATCCGCAAAATTGTTGCCAGCGCACCATCGAGGGTTCCCTGCACGGTGTGTAGACCGGGTTGTTTAGCCCAACCGGCAAAGTCAGTACCGTCGTATGAGAAATCGATGCGGAGTCTCATAAATGGCCACCGTAAACAGCGCAAGGCCCGAGGAAAATCCCCGGGCCTTGCGTCATGGAATTACTTGTCGTCACCCTTGTCATCACCGTCGGCCGCTGCGTCTTCAGCTGTTTCCGGTGCGGCGTCGGCTTCGGGAGCCGCGTCGTCCGCGGAGACCTCTTCGGTCTCGGCGGCGTCTACGGTCTCGGTCACTTCTGTGGCCTCTGCGGTTTCGACAACCTGCGCCTCAACGACCTCGTCAACAGGAGCATCGACAATAACGTCGTCAACGACATCGTCAGAGACAACCGCAGCGACCGGCTTTGCAGCGGGTGCGGCAGCCGCGGCAGCCGCGGCAGCGGTCTTCTTGGCCGACTTGGGCTTGGGGTTGACGGGCTCGAGGACGAGCTCGATCTGTGCCATCGACGCGTTGTCACCCTTGCGGAAACGGGTCTTCGTGATGCGGGTGTATCCACCCTCGCGAAGTTCGACCAGCGGCGCGATCACGGTGAATAGTTCGTGCGTTGCGTCCTTGTTGCGAAGAATCCCCAAAACGCGTCGGCGAGCGTGGAGGTCTCCGCGCTTCCCGAACGTGACGAGGCGCTCGGCGAGCGGACGGAGGCGCTTTGCCTTCGTCTCGGTCGTCTCGATCGACTTGTGGGTGAACAGTGCAACGGCGAGATTCGCAAGAAGCAGACGTTCGTGGGCCGGGCCTCCTCCGAGGCGGGGTCCCTTTGTGGGCTTAGGCATGTGTTGGTTCTCCTGTCAGATGCGAGCGCGATGGCACCCGCAGGGTAATTACTCTTCGTTGGCCTCGTAGAAGTAAGCCGAATCCGCTCCCGGAACACCGTCCTTGAGCTTAAGGCCGCGCTCGACGAGCTTCTCGAGAACCTCGTCAACGGACTTCTGTCCGAAGTTTCGGATGTTCATGAGTTGGTGCTCGGTGAGGTTTACCAACTGTGCAAGAGTGTTGATTCCCTCGCGCTTGAGGCAATTGAAGGAACGGACCGTGAGGTCGAGTTCTTCAATGCGAATGTCAAGGCCTTCGCCCGTGACAACTTCTTCGAAGCGAGGCCCAATTTCGATACCTTCGGCTTCAACGTTCAATTCACGTGCAAGTCCAAACAGTTCGACAAGGGTCCCGCCAGCCGATGCGACAGCGTCGCGAGGAACGATTGACGCTTTGGTCTCGACGTCGACAACGAGCTTGTCAAAGTCGGTGCGCTCACCGGCACGAGTTGCCTCAACGCGGTAGGTGACCTTGAGAACGGGCGAATAGATCGAGTCAATTGCGATGGTACCGATTGGGGCACCGGCAATCTTGTTTTGCTCGACCGAAACATATCCACGACCACGTTCGATCGTGAGCTCGATTTCGAGGTTTCCCTCTTTCGACAGGGTCGCAACGTGCAGCTCGGGGTTGTGGATCTCTACTCCGGCAGGAGCGGTGATATCCGCTGCTGTCGCAACTCCGGCACCCTTCTTGCGGAGATACGCAACAACCGGCTCATCGTGCTCGCTCGAGACCGTGATGTTCTTGAGGTTCAAGATGATTTCCGTGACGTCTTCGTGGACACCGGTGAGCGACGTGAACTCGTGCGGTGCACCGGTCACGCGAAAACGAGTGACTGCTGCGCCAGGAATCGACGACAGGAGAGTACGGCGAAGGGAGTTACCCAGGGTGTAGCCAAAACCGGGTTCAAGCGGTCCGATGACGAACTGTGAACGAGTGTCGGATTCGGTGATTTCGGTGAGCGTGGGGCGCTGTGCAATAAGCACGTTGTTTCCTTTCGGTCAGTGTCCGCTATATGACACTTCTCTGAATACGAATGTTGAGTTGTTGTGTCGTGGAGGCCGAGTTGCCACAGCCGCCACGGTAAATCGTTGGTGCGTTAGACGCGGCGGCGCTTGGGCGGGCGGCAGCCGTTGTGCGGAATAGGCGTCGTATCGA
>CAIRWJ010000239.1 GCA_903882245.1 uncultured Microbacteriaceae bacterium
CTCAAGGAACACAAAATCAAGCCCGACCTTAAGGTCGTGTCCGACGACCAGCGGCTCAACGTCGGTCCGTTCGATCTCGAGTTCGTCGCGGTCAACCACTCGATCCCCGACGCGCTCGCCGTGGCGATTCGCACTCCCGCTGGGCTCGTCCTCGCGACGGGTGACTTCAAGATGGACCAATTGCCTCTCGACGGTCGCCTCACCGATCTGCGCTCGTTCGCCCGCCTGGGCGAAGAAGGTGTCGACATCTTTATGACCGACTCGACGAACGCCGACGTGCCCGGCTTCACGCCGCTCGAACGGGACATCGGGCCGGTCATCGAACAGGTCATGCACCGCGCCAAGGGCAAGGTCGTTGTCGCGAGTTTCGCCTCACACGTTCACCGCGTCCAACAAATCATTGACGCGGCCGTCGCGAACGGACGCCACGTCGTGTTCGTCGGTCGATCGATGGTGCGCAACATGGGAATTGCATCAGAACTGGGGTACATGTCGATTCCCGCGGGAACCGTCGTCGACCTCAAGGACGCCGTCGAGATGCCTGACGACCGCGTTGTCTTCATGTCAACCGGGTCGCAGGGTGAGCCGATGGCGGTCCTGTCGCGCATGGCGAACCAGGAACACCAGATCGAGGTCGGAAAGGGTGACACGGTCATCCTCGCGTCGTCGCTGATTCCCGGAAACGAGAACGCGGTCTATCGCGTCATCAACGGGCTCATCGCTCTCGGTGCGAACGTCGTGCACAAGGGGACGGCCAAGGTTCACGTGTCGGGGCACGCCGCCGCCGGCGAGCTCTTGTATTGCTACAACATCGTCAAACCGAAAAACGTGTTCCCGATTCACGGTGAGGTGCGACACCTTCACGCGAACGTCGCTCTCGCGATTGAGACGGGCGTTCCGGTTCAGAACACGCTCATCCCCGAAAACGGCACGGTCGTCGACCTGAAGGATGGGCGCATGAACATCGCGGGCCAACACGACATCGGGTTCGTGTACGTCGACGGCTCGAGCGTCGGCGAAATCACGGACGCCGACCTCAAGGATCGCCGCATCCTCGCTGAGGAAGGCTTCATCTCGATCTTCGTCGCGATTGACCCCCGAACGGGTGCGGTGGTTGTCGGTCCCGAGATCCACGCGCGGGGCTTCGCCGAAGACGAATCCGTCTTTGACGACGTCAAACCACAAATCGTCAAGGCGCTCGCCGAGGCGGCGACCTCGGGAACCAACGATGCTGGACAGTTCCAACAAGTCGTTCGCCGTGTCGTCGGGCGCTGGGTCAACACCCAACACCGCCGTCGCCCCATGATCGTTCCCATCGTCATCGAGGCGTAGTCGCATGTCGGGCCTCAATCCGATTCGTGGTGTCATTGAGCGTGCGGCATTATCGCCCGACTCGATCGCGATTCAGAGTGCGAAAGACGAGTTCTCGAATTCCGTCTTTGTCGACACAGTTGTCCGCATCGCGGCGAAACTTCGAGCAGACGGCGTTCGACCTGGGTCGGTCGTCGGGCTGCGAATGGACCCGTTCCTCAACACGGTATTCCTCGCGGCACTGATGCACGAAGGTGCCGTGTCGTTCGTCGCTCGCGGCAACATCGTGGAGGAATACGCGTCGTCGATTGACTCCCTCTATTCTGATGACCCTGTTTTTGCGGCGCGAGTGACTGGCGGAGTCCATGTCTCGCCGCAGTGGCTCGAATCTGCTGCGCGCCTCAACCCGCGAATCGAACCGAACGATTCCGGGGATGACGATTCGCTCGTGCACCTTGTGTTTTCGAGCGGTACGACGGGTACGCCCAAGGGTGTGCCGTTCACCCTTCGCGACTTGAAGATTCGAACCGCAGCCGCCCGGGTCAACTGGATGCCCCACCTCCCGTTCTTGTCGGAATTGGGTCTCGACACCGCGTCCGGAATACAAACCTATTTCTGGAGCCTGTTCACCGGGGAAACGTATCTGTTGCCGGGCACCGCCGCCGACAACGTGGTCCTCATCGAACGGGCGCGGGTTCAGTCCATCAAGACCTCACCGGCAAAACTTAAGGATCTCGTCGCGGCCGCCAAAACGAAAAATGCCGAGGTTTCTAGTGTGAAAGTTTTGGAAGTCGCCGGCAGTCTGTTGAGTCCGAAATTGGCGGCGACTTTTGCCCGGGCTTTCTCGGCGGAACTTGTTTATCTGTATGGATCGACCGAGGCAGGAACGGTAACTCGTGCCGTATATGACCCGACTGATCCACAGCGCGTCGGGCGGGTCTTTCCCACAGCCCGTGTCGAAATTGTTGACGACGCGGGTGTCACGCTTGAAAAGGGCTATGTTGGCGCGGTGCGATTGCAGTCCGATTACCAGGTGACGCGATATTGGCCGCCGACGGCAACACCGACCTTGGAGTTCCGCGACGGCTGGTTCTACCCGGGGGACTCAGGTGTGCTCGATGCGGAAGGAACGCTGGTGATAACCGGTCGAACCGACGAACTCATCAACGCTTCTGGGTTCAAGATCAACCCCGCGTGGGTGGAATCACATATTGGGGGATATCGCGGAATCTCGGATTTCGCGTGTTTCGCTTTCGCAACTGATGACGGCACGAAAGCGTTGGCGTTGGCTTTTGTGTCCCAGAACTACATCAACGTCGATCGGTTCATCGCCTATATGAGTGAGCGATTGGGCGAGAACGCACCTCGCCACGTTTTTCGGGTAGCGACAATACCTCGGAATTCTTTGGGGAAAGTGGCTAGAGTCGAACTTAGTGGCCAAATCGAGTTGGCCCGAAAACAACGGAGCCCTTCGTGAAGAATGCTCTCGCACTGAAAATTAGCGGCGTCACCGCACTCGTTTCGACGAGCATCCTCGGGTCGGTGACCGCGGCCAGTGCAGGCAATGTTGGCGGCTGTGGTCTCGAGCCCGACGGCGGAACACTGGAAAACAACGCAGGCATCTGCGAATTGGTTTTCGATTCTGCAGGAACTTTCACCTGGAGCCTCCCAGCAGGAATCGCCGACCTTTACGGCGTCATCGTGGGCGGTGGCGGCGGAGCCTTCTATTCGCAACCCAGCAATGGTTACGCCGGGGAAGGTGGGGACGTGGAATTCGTAGACTTCACGAGTTGGGCTGCTGATGATACGTTCACGGTCGCGCCCGGCGTGGGTGGTGACACTGCATCAGCAGGAAACGGACGACATGGCGGTTTTTCCTCCGTCACGATTAACGGCAGTGGACCGGCTGCATTCGGCGGAGATGGCGCAGTGGCTTTTGGGATGGTTTGGGGTTACTGTGGCGTGGGGATTTTCGGTGAAAACACTGGCGCTGGCACTCCCGGGGATCCGGCTGCCGGAGAGGCTTGCATCGGAGGCGGTCCGGGAATAATCCCCGACACGGCCGTTGGCGCACCCTTGATTTTTGATGGATTCACCTCGGAGCTCGGTCACGGTGGAGGCGTCTATGTCGACTTGATCCACAACCCTCGAATCGGAGAAGGAGCGAACGTTCGCTATCAGAGCGGCGACGATGCGACGATTGCCGACCCCACCGGAGCAGACGGCGCGGTAATCTTCCGCTACACCGCGGCCGATGCCAACAATGCCACGGACTCGGGTTCTGGTTCGGGTTCTGGATCCGGATCTCGTTCAGGATCAACAAACTCGCTCTCGTTTACGGGTAACGACGTGCCAGTCGCCGCCATCGCTCTCACGTCTGTCGCCATCATTGCCGCTGGAATTGGCGCCGTCGCTTTCGGCCGCCGTCGTTCGCGCGCCTCACGCTAACGACGAGTTCCGCGCACCTTCGCGGGTTGAGGGTGTCGCACCCGTGTTTTCGGGGTGCTCGCGGGTAGCCTCAAACCATGGCTGGACCGTCGCGCTCGAAACCGAGTAACGCGCGGAAAGCGGCACCCACTCGTCGGCTTCCGCAGGCTACCGCGCGCCCGGTTCGTCCGGCCGGCCCCAACTTTTTTGTCGTCATCTGGATGGGCCTCGCTCACGCCGCGGGTGCGACCTTCCGCTTGTTCCTCTCGAACAAGGTCGAAAAGGACGAACGACGAGACGGACTTCCATTTTTCCTCCTCGTTTTGGCGGGGGTCGGCGCAACGGTCGAATGGTTCGTCCCCACGGTCGAGTGGGTGCGTCTCGTCGAAGAATTCACGGTAGGTGGGTTGTTCGGTCGAATCGCTTTCGGACTTCCTGTCGTACTCGTCCTCTTTGCAACGTGGCTGTTCCGTCACCCGACGATTGATGCCGATAACCGTCGCATCGCGGTCGGCCTCGGGTTGTTCATCTTGTCGTGCTCCGCACTCGCGCACGTCGCGGGGGGAATGCCTCAACCATCCGGCGGAATCCCTGGAATCGCTGCGGCGGGTGGGGCGATGGGCTGGCTCGTCGCCAACTGGTTGACCGCCGCGGCTACCGCGTGGGTGAGCGTTCCGCTGTTCTCGATTTTGATTCTCGTATCGGCGCTTATCGTGACCAAAACATCGCCGACTCGAGTTCTCGAACGCATCCGCGACCTTGGCGAGTATCTCTTTGTTCACGCACCCCGCGCGGCGACACCCGAGACGGGTGCCGTTCCGACCGGCGACCTGTCGAGCGTGACGAGCCACAGCGACCTCGGCGACGGCCGCCCCTGGTGGACGATTCGCAAAAACGCCAAGCCGAAACCGTTCGACACTCCGGTCGAATCGGAGGCGTCGGCGACCGACCTCATCAAGGACATGTTCGCGGCCGAAGAAGCGGCTCGGCAATTCAACGGGACGGGTCCCGCAGCGGGGGCAACCCCCGACGACGTCGCGACCGCCAAGATTCCGGTCACCGAGTCGACAGCCCCGCTCGACAACGTCGCGACGGGCGATCACCCGCGCGCCACACCTGTTCGATCGGGTCGTCCCTATTCGCTACCCAAAGACACAATCCTCGTCAAGGGCGCACCACCCAAGGGGTCGTCGCCCGTCAACGACAAGGCCATCGCGGCGATCACCGACGTCCTCACGCAATTCGGTGTCGATGCGACCGTCACCGGTTTCACCCGCGGGCC
>CAIRWJ010000240.1 GCA_903882245.1 uncultured Microbacteriaceae bacterium
CGAGTAACCGAGAATATCCCCGCCGAGCTCAGGGATGTTCAAATCAAGTTGGGTCCAGGCGGTCTGCGCGATGTCGAGTTCACCGTGCAGTTGTTGCAACTGGTACACGGCAAAGATGACGAAACAGTTCGCGTCCGCGATACCCTCACGGCAATCACCCGATTGTCGGAGGGTGGCTATATCGGACGGACTGAAGCTCAGTCGTTTTCGAACCATTATCGAGATTTGCGAGTTGTCGAACACCGCGTCCAACTCCTTGCGCTACGCCGAACCCATCTCATGCCTCGCGACGCGGAATTGCTCAGAATCATCGCGCGAGCATCGGGGCTGGCCGAGACCAGTGACGCTCTGTTGACCCGCTGGAATGACATTAAACGAGACGTGCGCTCATTGCACCAGCGCCTGTTCTATCGCCCGCTACTTTCGGCTGTCGCGAATTTGGGCGAGGACACGATCTCCTTGTCTAGCGTTCAGGCGGAGGCTCGACTGAGCGCGAGTGGCTTCCGCGATCCCGCCGGCGCCCTTCGCCACATTGCCGCTCTGACCTCGGGGATATCACGAAGTGCCGCTATCCAACGAAACCTGTTGCCGGTTCTTTTGCACTGGATGACCGAAGGCACGGACGCCGACGGTGGACTTGCCGCATTCCGCACCATCAGTGACTCGCTCGGAGACTCGCCGTGGTACCTGCGGATGCTCCGCGATTCAGTCGGTGCCGCTCAGCGGCTCAGTCGCGTTCTCTCGCTGTCACGCTACGTCGCCATCCTGATCGAGCGCGTTCCCGATGCGGTTGCGTGGCTTGATGACGACGAGAATTTGCGCCCGCGGTCGCGCGCGACATTGATGGCCGAGTTCGGTGCAATTGATTCTCGACACGACAATGTAGAAGACGCAGCAAAGGCTGTTCGTTTCGCGAGAAGGCGCGAGCTCCTGCGCATCGCGTTGGCGGTCGTTCTCGACCTGATCGACATCGAACAGTCCGGCATCGCGCTATCGGACATCGCAACGGCAACACTTGACGCCGCGACACGACTCGCTCGGCGAGGAATTGACGGCATCGAATTCGCTGTCATCGCAATGGGGCGCTTCGGCGGTCAGGAACTCGGATTCTCGTCGGATACCGATGTCGTCTGGGTGTTCCGTGAAAACGGAGCGGGCGACTCCGCCCATCAGCGCGCTGAAAAGATTGTTCACTCCATTACGAGACTCACCGAGGATTTGCGTTTCCCTCTCGATTTAGATGCCGGACTTCGACCGGAAGGCAAAAACGGGCCTCTCGTGCGGTCTCTCGAGGCGTACCGCGCCTATTACGCGCAGTGGAGCGATATCTGGGAAACACAGGCCCTCATCAGAGCCAAGCCAGTCGCGGGTGACCCCGCCCTGTTGGATGCGTTCGATGAGATGGCCGATGCGGTCCGCTACTCAAACGAAATTTCCGATGAGGGAATTCGAGAGATTCGCCGGATCAAGGCTCGTGTCGAGACCGAGCGGCTCCCGTTCGGTGCGGATGCGTCGCGACACACGAAACTTGGTCGCGGATCGCTCAGCGATGTCGAATGGCTGGTGCAACTGTTGCAATTGCAGCACGGGCCCAGCCACGCGGCAGTTCGGTCGTCGTCAACGCTTCACGCGTTAACTGCCGAAATCGCGAGCGGTTTTGTCGCCGAGGCAGACGGCGCAGCACTTCGGGAGGCCTGGTTGCTGAGTTCACGCATTCGCTCTGCGACCACTCTTTTTACCGGCAAAGGGTCCGATGTCGTGCCACTGGATCGGCCGGCACTCGAGGGAATCGCACGACTACTCGGATACCCCGCCGGTCGCGGCGCAGAGCTTGAGAATGACTATTTGCGCGTCACGCGCCAGAGTCGCCAGGTTTTCGAGCGAATCTTCTACCCGGCCTAACGACGAAAGCGCCACCCGAAGATGACGCTTCGCCGTTGACCGTTGGCTAGCAGGAGAACGTGGTCTCGTACTCGAAGGGGTGCGGGCGCTGCGCGGACGGAAGTACTTCCATCGCGCGCTTCATGCTGACCCATTCGTCGATGAGGTCTTTGGTGAACACGTTCCCCTGTAAGAGGAATTCGTGGTCATTCTCGAGTGCGAGCAGTGCCTCTTCGAGCGATCCAGGTACCTGGGGGATGAGTTTCGCTTCGTCGGCGGGGAGCTCGTAGAGGTCCTTGTCGACGGGTTCGTGAGGCTCGATCTTGTTGAGGATTCCGTCCAGCCCAGCCATCATCTGCACCGCGAACGCGAGGTACGGGTTACTTGATGCGTCGGGAGCGCGGAACTCGATTCGCTTTGCCTTAGGGTTAGTTCCCGTGATCGGGATTCGGATTGCTGCCGAACGGTTACCGGCCGAGTAAACCAGGTTGACCGGAGCTTCGAAACCTTTAACCAGTCGTCGGTAAGAGTTCATCGTGGGGTTCGTGAACGCGAGGATTGCGCCCGCGTGCTTGAGGATTCCACCGATGTACCACCGCGCGATGTCGGAAAGCCCCGCGTAACCCTTTTCGTCGTAAAACAAGGGCTTGCCGTTTGACCACAGCGATTGGTGGGTGTGCATTCCCGAACCGTTGTCGTTGAAGAGCGGCTTCGGCATAAAGGTCGCAACCTTGCCATGCATGTCCGCCTCGTTCTTGACGATGTACTTGAATTTGAGTAGGTCGTCAGCCGATTGAACCATCGTGTTGAACCGGTAGTTAATCTCACACTGGCCAGCGGTACCCACCTCGTGATGGGAGCGTTCGACCTCGAGGCCGGCCGCTGCGAGTTGGAGACAAATTTGATCGCGCAGGTCGGCGAGTTTGTCGACCGGGCTGACGGGAAAATAGCCGCCTTTGTGCGGGGTTTTGTTGGCGAGGTTTCCGCCCTCTTCCTTACGACCGGTGTTCCACGCGGCTTCTTCCGAGTCGACGTGGTA
>CAIRWJ010000241.1 GCA_903882245.1 uncultured Microbacteriaceae bacterium
CGCATTCAACCCTACGGTCCGATTGAACTCGACCCGGCTGCCGCAGTGTTGCACTATGGCCAGGAAATCTTTGAAGGACTCAAGGCTTACCGCCACGCGGACGGAAGTATCTGGACGTTTCGGCCCGACGCTAATGCTCGCCGATTCCAGGCGAGTGCAGCGCGCATGGCCTTACCCGAGCTTCCCGTCGAGTATTTTCTGGAGAGCCTCAAAGCGCTCATCTCGGTAGATGGTGATTGGGTTCCGTCGGCACCCGACACCAGCCTCTACTTGCGCCCATTCATGTTCGGCAAGGAAGCGTTCCTCGGAGTTCGCCCGGCAAAGAAGATCGCGTTCTATGTCATTGCAGGTCCCGCGGGACCGTACTTTAAAGGTGGAGTAGCGCCGGTTGACATTTGGCTGTCCGAGAACTATTCGCGCGCGGGCAAAGGAGGAACGGGCTCCGCAAAAACGGGCGGAAACTATGCCGCGTCGCTCATTGCCCAGAATGAGGCCTACGCGAACGGATGCCAGCAGGTCCTCTTCCTCGATTCGACGACGAATTCCTACATCGAGGAACTCGGCGGCATGAACGTCGTACTCGTCTACAAGGACGGCTCACTCGTTACGCCGTTGTCAGATTCAATTCTTCCCGGCATCACGCGAGACTCGGCGCTGACGCTTGCTGAAGAACGCGGTCATACTGTGACCCGTCGACCCATCACCATTGACGAGTGGCGCGAAGGGTCCGAGAGCGGAGTAATCGTCGAGGCATTCGCATGCGGCACCGCTGCAATGATCACACCGATCGGCCAAATTAAAGCGAACAATTTCACGATTGGCTCCGCCGACGCGGCCGCCGGCGAACTGACGTTGTCGCTTCGCGCGGAACTGGCCGACATCCAGTACGGGCGCCGCGAGGACACCCACGGCTGGATGTATCGCCTCGATGGCTAAGCGCATTGCCAGCGTAATCCAGTCCTTTCTGGGCGGAGCCATCATCGCCGTTATTGTCACTGTGGTTCATGGTGAATCGTTCCCGTGGGTTCTGGGTGCCGGACTCCTGGTGGTCGGCGCATTCCTGGTGTCACTGCGACTTCTCTCGGGCGACCGAATCATCACGATCGCGGGTTCCCTCGGATTGCTCGTGACCGTTCTTGTTTTGGCGCAACGCTCGACCGGTGGAAGTGTCCTCATCGCCGGTAATGATGCGGGAAACGCTTGGGTGATTGGCGCTTCGCTTATGTGTGGACTCGCGAGTGCATGGCCGCACATTCCGAGCAACAGCGCTCGATAGAATTGAACGGAGTGGTGGGAGGTACCGCATGACATATGTAATCGCACTTCCGTGTGTTGATCTGAAGGACCGCGCATGCATCGATGAATGTCCCGTCGACTGCATTTATGAAGGCGACCGCATGCTGTACATCCACCCGGACGAGTGCGTTGACTGTGGTGCGTGTGAACCCGTCTGCCCCGTCGAAGCGATCTATTACGAGGACGACCTTCCTGAAAAGTGGAGCGACTACTACCGTGCCAATGTCGATTTCTTCAAGGAAATTGGGAGTCCGGGCGGAGCATCAAAGAGCGGTCCGATTCCAGGTGACCACGAGATCATCGTCGCGCTACCCCCGCAGGGTTAACGCGGTGACCTCGCGACGCGGGTCAGGCCATCCCCTGACGTGTTCTAGGCTGGGCACCAGCAGGATCATCTTCGAGGAGAGCCCGTGAGCGACGAGAACAAACCCACCGCACGCCTGGAATACCCCGGCGGTTCGGCGGAATTCCCGATTGTTGGTGCCGTAGACGGCCCTGACGCGATCGATATC
>CAIRWJ010000242.1 GCA_903882245.1 uncultured Microbacteriaceae bacterium
CAAAACATGTAGTCACCTTTCGCGTAGGGCGACAACCGCGTTGCCGTGATTTTCCATGTTACCGTTCGGGAATAATGATGACGAGAAAGCCATTGAGAGGATTGTGACCATCGTGACGCCACAGGAGGCATTCCTCGCAGCATTCTCTTTGCATCCCGCTGGCGTTGCGGTGATCACGGGGAACTTAGATGACGGAACGCCCGCAGGGTTCACGGCAACGTCACTTGCCTCGTTCTCTGCCACTCCCCCTCGAGCAACTGTCAATATTGCACAACACGCCTCGTCATATTCTGTTGTCACGTTGGGCAAAACCGTCATCCTTCATTTCCTCAGTCGCCACCAAGTCAATATCTCCCGCACCATGGCCGGTGACTTCTCCGAACGGTTCACGGGCGACCATTGGGCACCTGGACTAGGTGGACTCCCCCAACTGCACGGAGTTCGAGCAGCGCTGCTCGCAACTGTGGTGGCCGTCACCGAGGTCGGCGACAACGCAACCATTGTCTTTGAGATAAATGATGGTGAAACCCACCCCGATTTTCCACCGCTCGTGTACGTCGATCGTCGCTATCACCGTGTCGGCGACATCGTGACGAACTAAACGAAACAGTTAGGCCCGAGAACGCGTTTGAGTTCGCCGTAGAGCGGCCCGCTCACGGTGACGCGGTGGGGCAGTGTGAACACCTGGATTCCCGTCGCATGACGTAGTCGGAGTTCCACCTCGGCATCGCCCGGATGTCTCTTGAGTACATCGTCCAACTCTGCGATTAGTGTCGCGGTCGAATGTTCCGATGGAACTTGAACTCGGATGATGGACACCTCCGCGTCCTGAGAAACGTCGAGGTGTTTCACATTCCGAACCATCATCGAGAGGAACTGTTCGCGGAGTCGAACGCGCCCACTAATGGCGACCAGGGAATCGTTGACAAGCAGAGGGCGAAGTTCGTCGTAAGCCTTTCCCAGAATCGACAAATCGATGGAACCCGACATGTCCTCGAGAACGGCGGAGGCGTATTGCTTTCCTGACGCTCGTGCCGTGCGATGTTCGATGTTTCGCAGAAGCCCGGTCAGCGTGATCACGTCGTCTTCCGACGCTCCCTGCAGTTCCCACTCGGTTTCGTCACCGTCGCTGTCAGCAACTTTGGGGATAGCGGTGAGATCGCTAACGTACAACGTTCGGTGACGCTGAAGAATCGCCTCTTGACCGTTCAGTGGGTGATCGGAAACATACAACCCCAACATTTCGCGTTCGAATTCGAGTTTGGTCTTGCGCGGCCATTCGGGTCGATCCGGAATCAATTGCACCGGTTGATCGAATAGGTCTCCGAAATCAAAGCCAACATCACCCCTCGACGCGTCCTTCTTTTCACGTGTCGCGTCGTCAACTACCTTTTCGTGGACCTCGATGAGGGCTCGGCGTGTGTGACCGAAACGGTCGAATGCTCCGGATTTGAACAGTGACTCGATGGTGCGTTTGTTGAGCGCGGGCAACGGAACACGACTAAGGAAGTTGTCCACCGAGGTGTACTCGCCCCCCGAGGTTCGTTCCGTTGTCACGTGAGACACCACGTTCTCGCCGACGTTCTTGATAGAACCAAGCCCGAAACGAACGTCGTCACCGACCGCGGTGAAATACAGGTCGGACTCGTTGATGTCCGGAGGCAGAACAGTCACACCCATACGACGAGCCTCGACGAGATAGCCTCCCAACTTGTCACGATCGTCTCCGACGGAGGTAAGAAGTGCCGCAATGAATTCAGCGGGGTAATGCGCTTTGAGATAGGCGGTGAAGTAGGCGATCACTCCGTAAGCGGCGGAGTGTGACTTGTTGAACGCGTAATCCGAGAACGGGACGAGGATGTCCCACAACGTCTTGATTGCCGGTTTGGTGTAGCCGCGCTCCAACATTCCCGCGGAAAACAAAGGGAATTCTTTGTCGAGCGTTTCCTTGCTCTTCTTTCCCATTGCCCGACGAAGGTTATCGGCCTGTCCGAGCGAATAACCGGCAACCCGCTGGGCGATTTCCATCACCTGTTCTTGATAGACGATGAGACCGTAGGTCGGTCCGAGGATGTCCGCGAGGGATTCCGCGAGTTCGGGGTGGATGGGCGTGATCGCTTGTTGCCCCTGTTTGCGCATCGCGTAATTGGTGTGTGACTTCGCGCCCATCGGGCCCGGTCGATAGAGCGCAAGCACGGCGGAAATGTCCTCGAAATGGTCGGGACGCATCTGTTTCAGAAGCTGTCGCATTGGTGGCGAATCGAGCTGGAAGATCCCGAGTGTCTCGCCCGTCGACAGTAGTTCGTAAACGCCCGGGTCGTTGAAGTCGAGGTCCTCGAGAACGAGGTCGATGCCTCGGTTTCGCTTGATGTTGATGAGCGCGTCGTCGAGAATGTCGAGGTTTCGTAGCCCCAGGAAATCCATCTTGATGAGCCCGAGCTTTTCGCACGTCGGGTAATCAAACTGCGTG
>CAIRWJ010000243.1 GCA_903882245.1 uncultured Microbacteriaceae bacterium
AATGTCCGTCGGAACGCCCCGGCGTTCAAGTCGACGCTCGAGAAGTTGAAAGACATTCCCATAGTCGGTGACGTCCGCGGTGCCGGTTATTTCTACGGCATCGAGCTCGTCAAGGACCAGGTGACCAAGGAAACCTTCAACGACAAGGAAGCCGAGCGCTTGCTGCGCGGCTACCTGTCGCAGGCCCTTTACAGCGCAGGACTCTACTGCCGTGCGGACGACCGAGGTGACCCCGTCATCCAGCTCGCTCCCCCGCTTACCATCGGGCAGCCCGAGTTTGACGAAATTGAACAGATCCTCCGCGAGGTTCTGGTCGGCGCGACGAAGCTCCTGTAGACAATGGGTTCCGTCTCGTTTTGGCACGAGGCGGTCGACCTCACCCCGAGGCCGGCCCTCGATGGCAACACGACAGTTGATGTCGCCATCGTAGGGGCTGGTCTGACGGGGTTGTGGACCGCTTATTATCTGCAGAAGGCAAACCCGCGACTGTCAATCATGCTGATTGACAAACACTTCGCCGGTTTCGGTGCATCCGGACGCAACGGCGGCTGGGCGAGTGCGCTGTTCCCGCAGTCGACCGCAACTCTTGTCAAGCGTTACGGTTTCGACCGTGCCAAGGCGTTGCGTGATGCGATGTCCGGAACAATCACGGAAATCGGACGAGTGGTCGCGTCGGAGAAAATCGACTGTGATTGGGTACACAAGGGAACCATCATTTACGCCCGTAGTGCTCTCCAGGAACGCGAACTGAGGGCAGAGGTCGCTGCGACAAAAGCCCTCGGCATCGACGCGCTGGAGTGGTGGGATGCCGACAAGGTCCGAGCGTCGGGCGCCCGTGGTGCAAGCTTCACTCCCGACTGTGCGCGGGTTCACCCCGCCAAGCTCGTTCGTCGGATCGCCGAAATCGTCGAATCACGAGGTGCGCGCATTGTCGAAGAAACGACGGTGACGTCCTGGAAACCCGGTGTCGTCCACACTGATCGCGGAGACGTTCGTGCGACGCACATCATCAACGCGACCGAAGGCTACGGCGCTTCCATCGCCCAGACGAAGCGTCGCGTACTTCCGTTGTATTCGCTCATGATTGCGACCGAACCTCTTCCCGAGTCGGTCTGGAAAGAACTGGGGATCGAACACGGGCACACTTTCTCGGACGGCCGACACCTCGTCATCTACGGTCAACGCACGGCCGACAACCGTTTCGCGTTCGGGGGTCGCGGTGCGCGCTATCACTGGGATTCCGCAATCAAACCCGAATACGACCGCGTCGAAAGCGTCTTCCTCCACCTCACCCGAACCCTGCGAGAGATGTTCCCGCAGATTGCCGACCGCATCGTTGTTACTCACCGTTGGGGTGGGCCGTTGGGTGTGCCGCGCGACTGGCACGCGAGCGTTTCGTATGACCCCGCAACCGGACTCGGTGGTGCAGGCGGATACGTGGGCGACGGGCTGTCGACAACCAACCTTGCGGGCCGAACTCTCGCCGACCTCATCACCGCCAAAGTGACGCCGTTGACCAAACTGCCGTGGGTGAACCACCGGTCGCCGTCGTGGGAGCCGGAGCCCCTCCGATTCCTCGGAGCGAACGCCGGTCTCGTTGGGATGACGGTGGCCGATGAAGAAGAGAAAATTACGGGGCAACCGTCGATTGTTGCTCGCTTGCTTGCGCCACTCACGGGGCACTAGCCAATAGCCTGAAGGAGTGAAACGCTTTCTCGCGCCTGGGTTCGGGAGACGCGTTGGCGTCGTTATCGCAGTGCTGTCGTTAGTGGCGCAGATTGGAACAATTACGCTCGTTGGCTGGGGAATTCTCAACGTCTCGATGGTGCGGGATTG
>CAIRWJ010000244.1 GCA_903882245.1 uncultured Microbacteriaceae bacterium
CGCAAGCGCAGTATCCGGTCGCCGAGCTTACGCAACGTTTGATTGCCAAGGGCATAACCGTGCGGTTCGGTATTCACCCTGTCGCCGGTCGACTCCCCGGGCACATGAATGTGCTTCTCGCCGAGGCGAAGGTGCCGTACGACATCGTTCTCGAAATGGACGAAGTGAACGATGACTTCGCCAGCACCGCGGTGGTTCTCGTCATCGGAGCGAACGACACGGTCAACCCCGCCGCAGCCGAAGATCCGGGCAGCCCCATCGCGGGAATGCCTGTGCTCCACGTCTGGGAAGCAAGCACGGTCGTCGTGTTCAAGCGGTCAATGAGTTCCGGTTACGCGGGGGTTCAAAACCCTCTCTTCTTCCGCGACAACGCCTTGATGCTGTTCGGCGACGCAAAGGACCGCGTCGAAGACATCATCAAGGCGCTGTAGCACCGCGAATTTAGCCGTTCGTCACAAACACGTTTCGTTGCACGGTGGTCAGTGCCGTGTTCGCCGTGATGATCGATGCCAGCGAGGTTCGTTTGATTGCCGCGACATCCGGTCGACTCATCCACGCCTCGAAATAGAGCCTGTCTCCGCTTCGAAGGCGCGAGAACTGATCGACAATCACCCTGGTGAACAGTCGACCGAGAGAGCCACCGGCTACGTGATCTTCTGCCAGGCCTCCAACCCACGCATCAACACTGTTGACATCTCCGTAGGTGGCTTCCAGCTGTGATGCTAACGCCGCATTCGACGTGATCTGGTCGAATCGGGTGACCTTGGGAAGACCGTAGGCTGCTCGCATGGTGTTGTAATCGGCGAGACCGTGGTCTCGCCCACGCTGAATGTTGAGCGCAGCCAAATCGAGACCACCGGCTCCGGGAGGGCCGAACAGGAAGTTCCGAACCCCGTCGTTGAGGTAGGGGTCTACCTCTTGCGCCTTCCCCGAGATCTCTGCCTTGATGAACACATCAATGTCCCCTTCGTGATTGGGCAATGATGGGTCAAACACCGTTGGATTGAAGAACGACGTCGCCAATTCCAGTGCACCGCCGTCGATTTCAGTGCCGTCGTTGTTGAGTCGACCCACTTCATCGTCAAGCATGCTGTGACCGAAGCGATAGGCCGCGGTCGAGAACTCGTTAGAGATTGACGGGTTCACCTTCGGCGAATACCCCCGGTACGCGGGCATGGCGGTCGGCCCGAGCAAAGTGGGCAGGTACTCGTTGTACACAATCCACTGCATCTCGGCGATGACCATCTGACGGGCCTTTTGGTAGATCGCTTCATCGTTCAGAAGAGGGTTACTCGCCGCAATCTTGCCAGCAATGCGATTGTGTTCCCGCACGAACAAGGTCTGGAGAGAGATGATGCCGGGATTCTCGTTGGCCCGCACATCCCCTGCTAAGAACAGATTCTCGTCAGGCACTTGGTGGGCGTCGTTGTCGTTTTCGAGCAGGAGGCTATTGAACGGCAACAAGTTGCCAGCGCTCGTCTTCATCATCCCGCCCGACATTGTTCGAAGAGCACTTGCACGTTCGCGGTCTGAGCCATAGACCTGTGATCCGTCGATGAATGCGGTCACCCAGTTGTTCTGCTGTCGGGGGTTAGCAATCGCGGTCCCCGAACTGGTCACGAATGTCGACCGAGTGAACGGAATTGTCGTGGTTCCCGTTGACGCGGGGTCAAATTGCGGGTCACCCGTCGGAACAGCGATGGGCTGGAGGTCGCCAGTTCCCGAAATCGTGCGTGTGATGTCGTGGTCGAGAAATTGACCGAACACGTAAACCATGTCGGTTAAGTTGCGATCGTTGACGATGCTTTGGGTCTGGTCGCTGATTGCGTTCGAAACGACGCGCGCACTTGGGCGATCTGCTCCCGACATTGTCGAGATTCCATCTGCGTACCTCTGGGGTGCGATTCGAATAAAGCCGCGAGAAACAGAGCCCCACTCAGGGTTGGCGAAATTGTTGCCTTCGCCGCTGAATGAATATTGAGGCGTAGCTACTCCGGGGCGCGGCTGATTGTTCGGTGCCTCGGGGCGGTGCTGATTGTTCGGTGCTTTCGCGGCGACAGCCGGAGTCGATCCGACAACAATCGAAACCAGGGTCAAGGTGGTCGTCAACGCCGACGCAAGAATTGCGGTGGCGGTTCGGGAACGTTGCATGAGAACTCATTTCGTTTGTGGAGTAGTCGGCCGGTTGTGCCGATGCCGCAAAGATACAAATTCAATACCTACAGTTACCTGTGGCCTCTCTATGTGTCGCCTAAGAAAATCTGAGCACGGCGATGTCGGACCCCCTCATCAGGCTGCTGACACCACCAGGTATTCCGGCCGAGGAATGGCGGGGTCTGTTGCTAAAACGGGCATACCGTTCTCGTTATACTTTTTTAGTGCAGACGAATCTCAGTGCCCTCGAGGCATTCCTTGATCTCCCAATTTGGCTCATCGCCGGCATCGTGGCCGTTCCGATTGCCATTGTGATCCTGCTCGGAATGAGGATCAGCGCCGGTCGAGGCGAAGATCGTGAATCCGCCGATTTTGGAAAAGAAGCACTCGTCATTGTTTCCGGAGCGTTCATTTTCGTCGGCGCTTTTGCCGTTGTCACCTCGTGGGATAACCAAACCCGTTTTGCCGCATCCATCACGAATGAATTCACTTCGGCGACCTCGCTGGCTGAGGACCTTGGCGGCATTGGCGATCCGCGTGGGAAGCTGGTAGCAGATGCTCTGGTCGACTACGCACTCGCCGTCGAAAGCAGCGAAATTGGGGCAAATGGCGTCGTAGGGCCCACCCGCGAAGCCCAGAGTCAACTCGCCACGATTGAAGCGGACGTCGTGACTATCGCGGAAACTGCCTCGTTGTCAGAACACCAAATCGACAACGTCTACACACATTTGGAGGCATTGAAGGACGCACGGAAATCGCGCCTTACCGTGCAGTTACCCAACTTGCCAATCACGCTCATCATGTTGCTTGTCGCATCGTCACTACTCGCGCTATTCGGTATTTCACTTTATCCACCGTCCAGGATCACGTGGTTGAAAAACTATTACTCGCTCTCGGCTGGTCTGATTGTCCTTCTCATCGTCGTGAACATACTCGCGCTGCAATCGCCGAGAAACATCAGCACGCAAGTCCAGCGGCCAATTGATCTGTTCGTGAACTCTGTCACGGAAGGTGGCGCGAACCTCGTAATCGGCGAGGGTTCCAGCAACGGTGGAGGCGTCGACGAGAAACCCGGAGCACCACAACCCAGTCAACCTCCGGCGGGCAAACCTTAGCGCTCGTTTTTCATTCCCATCGATGTCTACGGCGTGAGCGCGGACGGCCAGTATCTTTCAGGCACCTTGACCACGCTTTCCGACGGCGTCAACGGTGACGAAGAACTTCGGAGCGCCAATCTTGTTTTTGTGTTCGGCGACGAGGCAAATCAACTTGTCGTTGGCGGAATTTCGCTCTATCCGCCCGCCGGATCAACAATCGCTGTCGGAGCAGAAACCGTGAGGCCAGTCGTTGGCGGTTCAGGCATTTATGCGGGGCGACGGGCGAGGTTATCTCGACCAATCTTGGTGACGAGGGCTGGTCCCACGTGTTCCATATCAGAATGGGCTAAAAGGTCTTACCCGCATCTAAATGTTTGCGCCCTCGGCCAACTGAGTTCTAGCGCTGGCTTCGACGCTTGACGGCGCCTACTATCCGCATGACAATCCCGACCACAATCACGACATAGACCAGTAGTGAAAATCCCCACTTGATTGCCGAGGACGTTGAGGCGAGTAGAGCGATCGACGACGAAACCGTGCCATCTGCAAGGTATTGGCTGGATAGCGCGGAAAGGGCGAAGTTCTCTACCCAATCGAAGATAACCTGACCAAATGGGAGCAGATTCAGAATCCCGACCTTCTGCGAATATGGCTTAAACAACACCGAGACCCACACAACATACATAACCCCGTAGATCAAACCAAAGAGAGTGTCCCACACCTGGTTGAATTCGATGTAGGCAAGAATCATCTGGTCAGAACGTTCCGCAAGGAAAGCGAGAATCTCTGCCTGGCCGAAGCCCAACGCCGTTCCGAGCGACCTAACACTGCTGTCTGCCACCGCAAAAGCGGCCCCCTTGCCGGTAAGGACCAAGACGAGGTACGCCGCGAAGACAGACGTGGCCAGCAACCCGGTGACTAGGTTTGACTTCGAGTAGAAAAACTGTGAAGCGCGACTTAGAGGTCCGGATTTTCTTGACGGGTTTTTACTCTCGGGGCTTTGGCTAGAAATGGGCGTCTACCTCTCGGCTGGTGATGCGAATTCGTGATTCGGGTCAGTGATAATTCGAATCCTAGTGGTGCCCTCGGCAGGAGTCGAACCTGCGGCCAAGAGATTAGAAGGCTCCTGCTCTATCCGCTGAGCTACGAGGGCGGCGGGCTAGAGTTTCAGCCCAGTCGGAGTTTATCAGGCGGGGATTTCCGCTGTCACAGGCGGTTGCGATAGCGCGGCGTCTGGGCTACGTTATCGCTGATATGTCAATCACCCCTGGAGGCACTGTGGCCAAGACCGTCATCACCGATGCCCTGGTAATCCTGTCCACGGACCAGCACGGTCGGCTGGAAACGAGTGACGCGATAGCGATCGACGGGAACCGAATCGTCGCAGTCGGCGACACAGCTCGGGCGATGGTCGACATCCCTGACACGACGCTTATTGACGGAACCGGCCGCACGATTCTTCCGAGCGTGGGCGACGGTCACGCACATCCGATCTTTGCCGGCCTTGAACTCCTTGGACCAGAAATCCGCTCGGGGCGCACGCCGGAGGACATCGCGACAAACGTCAAACAGTTTGCCGACGCAAACCCCGACATCGAGTGGATTGTCGGGGGTTCCTATGATTCCAGTATCATTCCTGGCGGATTGTTTGATGCAACGTGGCTCGACTCAATCGACCGTCCCGTAGTCCTCAACGCTTGGGATTACCACACGGTCTGGGTAAACAGCGAGGCCCTCCGGCGCGCAGGGATTACCAGCGAAACACCGGAACCTGAACTTGGGCGCATCATTCGACGCCCGGACGGAACCCCGATGGGCACACTTCAGGAATACGGCGCTATTGACCTAGTGAAGGCTGTGATGCCCGCGGACGATTCCGAGCGACTTGCTCGTGCCCTCAAGAAGGCCTCGGACCATTTCATTGAACTTGGGGTCACATGGGTTCAAGACGCGTGGGTGGATCCACATCACGTCGACGGCTACCTCGAGGCGGCCGCGAAGGGCTTTATCCGAAACCGATTCAACCTGGCGCTTCGTGCCGAACCAACCGAGTGGCGGCCCCAGTTGGAAACGTTCCCGCGCGATCGCGATCGGATTCGAAACGCAGATCATCCACTCGTGACGTGCAACACGGTGAAATTCTTCGCAGATGGGGTCGTCGAAAATCACACGGCGGCAATGATCGAGCCATATACAGACCGAGTCGAGCAAAACGATCGTGGAATCGCAAACTGGACACAAGAAGAGTTGACGGCAGCGGCGATTGAATTTGACCGCCTTGGATTCCAACTCCA
>CAIRWJ010000245.1 GCA_903882245.1 uncultured Microbacteriaceae bacterium
AACTGCGCTACAGGGCCTTGCATATTGAATTGTAGACCTAACGTGACCCCAACGGGATTCGAACCCGTGCTACTGCCGTGAAAGGGCAGCGTCCTAGGCCACTAAACGATGGGGCCGTGTCATGCCTCCGAGGATGCGCAACAAACCTGAGTTTATGGGGTATTCGGTTCACACGCAAACCGCCCGCCGACGCTCAATGTCGGGATTGCCGACATTCCGCGATTACCCTGAAATGACCAGTGTTTTCAACGGGGGTGTTTGGCATGCGCAGAGGGTGGATCGGCCTCGGTGCCTTTATTGTGAGCATTTCGCTGCTCATCAGTCCTCTCGTCTCGAAGGATCTTGCCTACGCCGCCAATTACCCGTCGTGGTCGGATGTTCTCGATGCACGAAACGATGTTGCACTGAAAGAGAAGGCGATCGCCGAGCTCAAAAGCATCATCAAGGCGTTGGAGAAAAAGGTCGAGGTTGCCGCAGCCGAGGCAGAACGTGTCGGAGCGATTTATCAAGTTGCACAACTAGCGTTTGACGAGGCCGCCTATAAAGCCGACCAGTTGCAGGCTCAGGCCGACGAGGCGAAGAAGGACGCGGATGCGTCCCGGATTCGCGCCGGGCAGTTCGTGTCGGAACTCGCGCGGGTTGGCAACATCAATGTTTCGACGAGCCTTCTCTCGAATGAGTCGGGCGCCGCAGACCTTCTCAGTCGCCTCGGTTTTGCCTCGATTATTGCGTCTCAGGCCGATGGAATCTATCAGGCGGCGATTCGCGATCAGAATTCTGCGCAGTCATTGACCGACCAAGCGACGGTTGCAAAGAATGAACGTGACGCACTTCGCGCCGAGGCAGAAGCCGCATTCGAGATTGCGCAGACCGCGGCGATTGAGGCACAAACGGTATTTCAGGAACAACAGGACCACCGGGCAACACTTCTCGCCCAGTTGGCGACCCTTGTTGAAAACAGGCTGGCCACCGAAGAGGAATATCAGAAGGGACTCGATGACGGCGGTACAGCCGGAAGCGACCTTCCGCCAGGGGCGATTTCGTCAAAGGGCTGGGCGCGACCAGCGGCGGGGTACATTTCGAGCGGCTTTGGATGGCGTATTCACCCGATCTATCACACGTCCATGTTCCATTCGGGGACGGATCTTGCCGCTGGCTGCCTTGTGCCAATTTACGCCGCGCGCGGTGGCCAGGTCAGCTATGCCGCACCGCTCGGCACATACGGAAACTTCATCCTGATCACCCACGGCGGCGGAATCTCGACCGGGTACGCACATATCGCAAACGGCAGAACCTTTGTCAAGATCGGCGAACAGGTGTCAACCGGAACACACATCGCCGACGTTGGCTCGACGGGCGGTTCGACCGGATGTCACCTTCACTTCGAAGTTCGTGAAAACGGAAAGGCAACCGACGCGGTTCCGTTCATGCGCCGCATGGGCATCACGCTCGGATAACTAGTGGCCGGCTGCGAGGCGGGCGATACCTTCTTCGACAATTGCTTCGGCTTCGGCACGGCCCTGCCAACCCTCGGTCTTTACCCACTTATTCGGTTCGAGGTCCTTGTAGTGCTCAAAGAAGTGCTCGATCTCTTTTTTCGTGAACTCGGGAATGTCATCGAGGTCCTGAATGTGTGCCCAGCGCACGTCCTTTTCGAGAACAGCGATGACTTTTGCGTCACTTCCGCCGTCGTCGGTCATGTTGAATACGGCGACGGGCCGAACGTTGAGTCCGACTCCGGGGAAAAGCGGGTAATCAAGAAGGACGAGTACGTCGACGGGGTCACCGTCAAGGCCGAGCGTGTTCTCGAAGTATCCGTAATCGGTCGGGTAGACGAAGGTCGTGAAGAGGACGCGGTCCAGGTACACGCGACCGGTCTCGTGGTCCACCTCGTACTTGTTTCGGCTTCCCTTGGGGATTTCGATAACGGCGGGGTATCCGGCCATGATGTCTCCTCGTGTCTCAACGGTTCTCGGATAACCTTACCGAGTGACCGATACCAACGGCGAGCGACGAAGCAAGTTGTCCCCTGCAGTCGCCGCGGTTCGAGCAGCGGTCTCGGACTTTTTCGACCGTCACCCCGTTTCGGACGGCTCTCTCGTCCTCGTCGCACTGAGCGGCGGACCGGATTCTCTTGCGCTTGCGGCGGCAACTCGATTCGTCGGGACAAAAAGGGGATTGCGCGCAGGCGCAATCATCGTTGATCACGGGATCCAACCCGGCAGCGCTGAGCTCGCCACCTCGGTTTCGGAGACGGCGATTTCACTGGGATTGGACCCGGTCGAGGTCGTACACGTCGTCGTGGGAACCGAGGGTGGCCCAGAAGCGGCTGCTCGCGACGCGCGATACGCGGCTCTGCGGAGCGCCGCCGAACGCCACGGCGCTGCCGTCGTTCTGACGGGTCACACCCGAAACGACCAAGCCGAAACCGTTCTGCTCGGACTTGCTCGGGGAAGTGGACCGGGGAGCCTTCGCGGTATGGCGGAACTCGACGGACTCATCGGCCGGCCACTTCTCGACGTCACGCGTGAGTCAACCGACGTGGCAGCGCTCGCCGAGGGGCTGGACCCGTGGGATGACCCGCATAACTCGGACGAGCGCTATTCGCGGGTGAGGGTTCGTCACGCTGTTCTGCCCGTGATGGAAACCGAACTTGGCCCCGGGATCATCGATGCGCTTGCGCGGACGGCCGACCTTGTTCGCGATGACGATGACGCTCTAGACCTTCTCGCCGAGGGGATGGCGCGCCAGGTCGTGGCCACCGCCCCCGTGTCATTTGCAGTGCATGACGTTGAGCACCGCCCGCGCGCGTTGCGCACCCGAATCATTCGTATCGCAGCACAACTCGCGTGGGGCACGACCATTACTCATGTTCAAACTCGTGCGATTGATGCTCTTCTGACCGACTGGCACGGACAGGGAAAGGTTGATGTCACCGGCGGTAGTGTGGTCAGACACGATGGTCGAATTCGCTTCGACCCCGCCAGTTAGGACGACATGCGGTACGACGACGTTTCCGACCAACTCGACGAGATTTTGGTAACCGAGGAACAACTACTCGCGCGTATCGCCGAGCTCGCACGCGAAATCGAGCGCGACTACGCCGGTCAGGACCTGTTACTCGTCGGTGTTCTCAAGGGTGCGGTCATGGTCATGAGCGACCTGTCTCGTGCGCTGACGATCCCCATCACGATGGACTGGATGGCGGTTTCGTCCTACGGTCACGGAACGACCTCAAGCGGAGTTGTGCGAATCCTCAAAGACCTCGACACTGACATTTCCGACCGACATGTCCTCCTCGTCGAGGACATCATCGACACCGGCCTGACATTGTCGTGGTTGCGCGACAACCTGATGTCTAGAGGTGCGGCGAGCGTCAAGATCTTCGCCGCTCTTCGCAAACCCGACGCGGTCAAGGTCGACATCGTTGCCGACTACCTCGGATTCGACATTCCCAACAAGTTTGTCGTCGGGTACGGACTCGACTATGCCGAGAACTATCGCCACTTGCGTGATGTTGCGGTTCTGTCTCCACGGGTATACGCCGAAAGCGAATAGCCCCGATGTGACCGTCTGCTAGCGGGTACGCTGGCAAGACGTGTTGTAGAACAGGAGCAAGGCGCCGAATGAAGAATTTTCTCAAAGGACCGTGGCTGTACATTGCTGCCGGTCTATTGGTTGTGTGGGCGGGATTCTCATTCCTTACGACCGTCAATTACGCCCCCGTCTCGACCAAAGAGGGCTTAGCCTTCATTGTCGACGGCAAGGCGAAGGAAGTCACCATCACCGACTTCGAACAGCGCGTAGACCTCACGTTGAAAACTGCTGACACAACGTATGGCGAAACCGTCCAGTTCTATTACGTGGCGCCACGTGGCGCCGAGGTCATTCAGGCGATCACCGCGGCAAACCCCGAGAAGTTCACCGACGAGGTACCCAAAGAATCGTGGTTCATGTCGATCCTCGGATTCATCATCCCGTTCCTCATCATCGGCCTCGCGTTCTGGTTCATCTCGTCCAATGCCGGTGGCGCTCGCGGAGCGATGCAATTCGGACGGTCGCGCGCCAAGCTGTTCAACAAGGAATCACCGCAGGTGTCGTTTGAGGATGTCGCCGGTGCGGACGAAGCGATCGAAGAACTGCACGAAATCAAAGAATTCTTGCAAAACCCCGAAAAGTTCGAAAAAGTCGGAGCCCGCATCCCTAAGGGCGTGCTGTTGTACGGCCCTCCGGGCACGGGTAAGACTCTCCTCGCTCGTGCCGTCGCCGGCGAGGCATCGGTTCCGTTCTATTCGATTTCCGGCTCGGACTTCGTCGAAATGTTCGTGGGAGTTGGCGCTAGCCGAGTCCGTGACCTCTTCGACATCGCGAAACAGAACTCGCCCGCCATCATTTTCATTGATGAGATCGACGCCGTCGGCCGTCATCGTGGAGCGGGAATGGGCGGTGGGCACGACGAGCGAGAACAGACCCTGAACCAGTTGCTCGTCGAAATGGATGGCTTCGAGCCAGGGCAAAACGTCATCATGATTGCCGCAACGAACCGTCCCGACATCCTCGACCCCGCGCTCCTTCGCCCGGGCCGATTCGATCGTCAGATTCAAGTTGACGCTCCTGACTCGAAAGGTCGCGCCAAGATTCTCGCGGTTCATTCGAAGGACAAACCAATGGCAAAGAACGTTGAC
>CAIRWJ010000246.1 GCA_903882245.1 uncultured Microbacteriaceae bacterium
ACCTACTGAAGCGCTGTGGTCGGCCACCGCGGGCGGAGCACACTCGCTGGGCGTCACCACGGTGGGAAATTTAGCAGTGGGATCACTCGCGCACGTTGTCGAATTGGACGCACCAAACCACATCCACCTCGCATATCGCCCGGGCGTCAACCTAGTTCGTCGGTTCTGGGGTTAGCGCTCAGCGAGTCCCGCGAGGGCTTCCAGGACACACAGCGCGGTGAGTCGAACCGTGCGACCGTCTTCGGTGTCGGCACCGGCGTCAACTTCGGCGAGGTCGATTGTCGAGACACGGTCGTCACGAGCGAAACCGCGCGCGAATTGGCGCATCTCGTAAGCGCTGAGTCCGCCAGGAATGGACGCAGGGCAGGCCGGAGCCACAGAGCGGTCACAGGCGTCAATGTCGAGGTCGACGTGAACGGGTCCACCGTCGGCACCCGCAACCGCGAGGGCTTCGTGAACAATCGCGTCAACTCCGCGGCGGGCGACGTCGTCGCGGGTGATCACGGTGACCCCCCAGTCGCGAACCCGGCGAAGGTATTCGGCCGAGTTGGCGAAATCCGCGATCGCGATCTGCACAACACGGGCGGGATCGACCCCGAACTCTTCGATGAGCCGGCGCACTGGCGATCCGTTGCTCACCCCGTCGCGCACGTCAAGATGGGCGTCGACGGTGATGAGTCCGGCTGTCGCGATCTGGTCGCCCCAGGCGGCGACTGCGACCGGCACCGTGAGGGCATTGTCGCCGCCGATCGCCACAAGCAGCCTTGAGCGTGAAACCGCCTCGGCAATCACCCGAATTGCACCCGCTTCATCGCCATCGGGGTCCACCACGTCACCGAAATCGTGGCGGACGAGTCGCGCGCCGGTCTGAACATCATCCCCAGACTGAAACGCCTCGGAATAGCGCGGCAAAACATCGCGAACTGCGGCCGGCGTCAGGTTAGTCGAGCCGGGAGTGATGGACGTCGAATAGGTCGGAACTCCGATAATCCCAAAGTCAACATCCCCCTCGGGCGCACTCCACGCGCCCGCGCGGGGCCAGAGAGGATCGTGGGAAAGGGCCATCAAGGCAAGAGTATCGCTGCCGCGATTTAACGGAACGCTTCTTCGCCGGTCAAGGCACGGCCAACCACCAGCGCGTGCACTTCATCGGTGCCCTCATAGGTGCGAACCGATTCGAGGTTCATCATGTGGCGCATGATTGGGTAATCTGCCGTGACGCCGTCACCACCGAGTATCGAGCGCACCGTGGAGACAATTCCGACTGCCTCACGAACGTTGTTGAGTTTGCCAACCGATATCTGGTCATGGCTCAATGTGCCCAAGTCTTTGAGTTTGCCGATGTGATGCGAGAGCAAAACGCCCTTTTCGAATTCGAGGAAGCAATCAGCGAGCTTGGTCTGCGTGATTTGCGTCGCCGCGAGAGGCTTGCCGAACAAGATGCGCTCTTTCGAGAACTTCACCGCGACGTCAATTGCGGCACGAGCGGCGCCCATGACACCCCAGACAATCCCGTATCGTGCTTCGTTGAGGCACGAGAACGGCGCTCCGAGTCCCTTGGCTAGAGGAAGGCGAAGTGACTCGGGAACCCGAACGTTCTCGAGGTCGATGTCACATTGAATCGATGCGCGCATCGACAATTTGTTAGAGATCGGCGTCGCCGTGAAGCCAGGAGTGTTGGTCGGGACGATGAAGCCGCGAATACCGTCTTCGGTGTCGGCCCAGATGATGGCGTAATCCGCGATGTTCGCGATGCCGATCCAACGCTTCGCGCCGTTGATGACCCAGTGGTCACCGTCCCTAACAGCCTTCGTCAGCATGTTCGACGGGTCGGAGCCGCCCTGTGGTTCTGAGAGCCCGAAACAACCGGCCAACTCGCCGCGGGCCGAGGCCGGGAGATATTCCTGCTTTTGTTCCTCTGAACCGAACTTGGCAATCGCCGACATCGCGAGCGAGCCGAGAACAGAGACATGCGTTCGCCAGGAGGTGTCGACTGCTTCGAGTTCATAACACACGAGCCCGTACGACACCGCCGAGGCGCCCGCACAGCCGTAGCCATCGATGTGCATTCCGAGCATCCCGAGTTCACCCATCTCGCCGATGAGCTCGGTGCGAAGTCGCTGAATTTCGAAGTCTTCATCGATCTGAGGCTGAATCCGCTCGAGCGAGAATTTCCGGGCCTTGTCGCGCCAGCCGAGCTCTTCCGCGGTGAACAGTGCATCGAATCCCATGACGGTTTCTGCGGTTGAGAAGTTCGACACTTATACCCCTTAATACGGTTTCTTTGTCGCAATCCTAATCGAAGGGAACACGCGCCAAGGAATGAGAGTGGACCTGCGCGACAACCCGGTGGGTTGTCGCGTCTTGAGGAACGTCTGCAGAGGAGTGGACCTGAGGGGATTCGAACCCCTGAC
>CAIRWJ010000247.1 GCA_903882245.1 uncultured Microbacteriaceae bacterium
CCCCGTGTTCTTCTTCGTCATCTCTTCGGCTTCGCGCAATTCCGAAATGACGCTCGCCCACAGTTTCGGGGCACGGCCGACCCAGCGGACGCGAACACCCCACTCGTTGAGTTGGTCGCGACGGCGCCGCAGCACCTCGCGGTTGAATCCCATGAGGAATTTGACTTCTTCGGGGCTGCGCCGCCAGTTCTCGGTCGAAAACGCGTACACCGACAAGTGCTTCACGCCGACTTCGATTGCCCCGGCCACAACATCGAGCAGAGCGGCCTCGCCCGCCCTGTGACCTTCGACCCGAGGAAGACCTCGCGCGTTCGCCCATCGACCGTTGCCATCCATGACGATGGCGACGTGTTCGGGTACGAGGTCCCGTTGAATAACCGGCGGCGTCAGCCCCGTGTAATCCAGCGGCAGAAAGTCGACCATCATTCCGTCCGATCGATGTGTCCGAGCGATCGAATCGACCGTTCAAGGTGGAACTGCGCGTACGCCGCGACGATACCACGCGCCTCGAGTCGAGCGCCGTCCGGCGAGGCATCGGCGACCGCCCAGTCGCCGTTCAGCAGTGCCGCGAGAAGCGTGATTGTCTCGGGTCGCAGGTGTGGAGTTCCGGGGGGTGCGACGGCGTCAGAGACGACTCCACCCGCCGAGATGACGAGTGCGGTGTGCGGGCCCTCTTCGCCCGTGATGACACAGACGTCGAGCACTGGCGTCCAGCCCGCAATGGCAAGGGCTCGCAAAATGTAGGAATCGAGAATGAGCGATGGGTCGTGTGCCCTTTTCGCCAGCGCTGTGAGCCCACCGAGCAACAGCGCGTAGTGCCCCGCGGTGTGACCATGGTCGGTCAGTTTGTCGGCGGTTTCGACCATCGCCGACGCGGTCGTGTACATCGGATAATCCGCGACAATCACGGCGGTCAATGACGTGATGGTTTCCACCTGTTGAACCGTGTCGAGGTTTCGACCCTCGTAAAACTGAACATCGGCAATCATGAAGGGTTCGAGGCGAGAACCAATTCGACTTCCCGTTTTACGAACCCCCTTGGCCACCGCACGAATCTTGCCTCGAGACTTTCCGAGCATGGTGATGATGCGATCGGCTTCGCCCAATTTGTGCGTTCGGAGCACGATGACGTTGTCACGATAGGTGGGCACCTGTCCATTCTCGCGCCCGACGTATCACGCCCGATCCGCGACACGAGAGAATGGAGTCATGAACTCGTTATTTGCGATTCCCGGATGGCTTGATCTGGTCGCGGTCGGAATCGGTGCAGCGCAAGGGGCGATGTTTTCATCGCGATATCGTGGTGCCGAGCTAGACCTCTTGGGTGTCGCCATCATCGGCATCGTCAGCGGGTTCGGCGGTTCAATGGTTCGCGACATCTTTCTTTCAACCGACATCGCCGCCTTGAACTCGAATTGGTATCTCGTGACTGCGGTTCTCTGTGCACTCGGAGGCATGCTCGTGTCGTCATTGCTTCATCGCATCGAAATGGTCATCAACGTGTTGGACGCGCTGACGATTGGAATCTTCGGCGTAATCGGAACGACCAAGGCACTCGCGTTCGGGCTCCCCGTCGTTCCTGCGTTGTTCATCGGTGTCGCGGCCGCGGTGGGCGGCTCTATCCTGCGCGACATGCTGCTCGCGCTGCCGATGCAACTCATGCAGGTCGGTTCGCTCTACGCCGTGGCCGCTGGATTGGGTGGAGCAACCGTCATTGTCCTGCTCTCAATCGGTCAGTCGGTGACCGTCGC
>CAIRWJ010000248.1 GCA_903882245.1 uncultured Microbacteriaceae bacterium
CCTTGGCGCCGAGATCGACCGACATGAGCGACAGCGCGGTGACGATAACCCACGCGATACCAGCCCAGACGATCCAGGGAAGGTCGATGCCGTAACCGGCCATTGTTCCCTGGACGAGGCCGCCGAAGAAGCCATAGATTGCGAGCTGAATCGTGGCGTAGGCGAGGATCGACGTGAATGCCGATGCGACTCCCATGTTGGTGCCGAGTCCGCGGCCAACGTAGGCGAAGAACGCTCCGGTGTTGGTGACGCGGCTGCTCATGGCCGAATATCCGACCGAGAACAACAGCAGGGTAAGGCCAACCGCGAGATACGTGCCGGGGACGGCCGAACCGTTACCGACAAGCATTGCGACGGGGACCGCGCCGGTCATACCGACGAGAGGGGCGGAAGCGGCGACTACGAAGAAGACAATCCCGAGTACACCGAGTCGTCCCTTCTTAAGTTCGCCACTGGAAGTGGTTGATGCCATGACTGAATCTCCTCATTGAGTAAGTGACACACAAATCGTTCTGACACGAACGACTTTTACTACTGTGCCGAAGTTTTGCTCAGACCGCAAGGGGGACACGCTTTTCGAGTCATTCGGCGTCGAACCCCAAATCAGTATCGACGAAAGGATTGTTCGCTTCCGAATGATTCGCTACAGTGGCTTGCATGACCGATTTGAATGGATTCCTGCCCCCGCTGACCCCAACAGGGAAGAGCGCGCTCGTTCCCGAGATGCCATGGTTTTACTCGGGGACGCTGCTCACGGTCGAATATCTGACGGACCCCCAGAACGTTCGCGCGATTCTTCCTCCAGAACTTGAACTCGCTGACGAGAACCCCGGTGCTGTGGCGATGATTTGGGCCGACTGGCAGTCGTGTAGCACCGGTGGAGCCGAACTTCTTGATCCCGTGCGTTCCCAATACCTCGAAGCGTTTGTTGTCGTTCGCTGTAAGTACGAAGGAGTCACCTACAGCCGCTGTGTTGCAATCTGGGTGACGAAAGACTTTGCGATCGGTCGCGGCTGGTTCCAGGGTTACCCCAAGAAGCTTGGCAACATCGCGGTCACGCGCGTGTTTAACTTTGGCAAGGCGACCCCCAAGCTCGAAGCTGGAGCAAAACTCGGCGCGAGCATCGCCGCTTACGATCACCGCCTCGCGTCCGCCGTTGTCACACTGCGTGAGAAGAGCGACACGAATGGGTTCGTCAACGGCCACAAGATGCTTCACAGCCGCTGGGTTCCGTCGATTACGCCGGGTCTCGGGAACTCGCTCGACCAACTCATCGCGATGGGCGGTGTCGATGCCGAACTGGGTGAACCGTGGATGGGCGACGCCGAACTCGAGCTGCACGACTCGCAGTGGGATGAACTGAAGTCCATCCTCCCTGTCGAGAAGGTTCTCGGTGGGTACTATCGCGAACTCGGTGTGACGTTCAACGGAGGCGAACTCATCGCCGACCGTTCAACACCTACCGTCTAATTGCGGATCAGACGGTTGGGGAGGTCGAATTGGGACCGCA
>CAIRWJ010000249.1 GCA_903882245.1 uncultured Microbacteriaceae bacterium
CAGGTCTTTGCCGGACTCGCGAGCCACGCCATCGTCGCGATCGATGTCGAGGTCCGCGGAGAGATTGCACAGTTTGATGTGTCGGTCCTCAAACTCGCGGCCCTCAAGGGAATCTTCAGCGCGATCTCGTCGGAACACGTCAGTTACGTCAATGCGCCGCTTCTTGCTGAGCAACGCGGTGTATCTGTTCGCCTCGTGACCGAAACCGTGAGCGACGAATATCGCAACCTCCTCACGATTCGCGGAACCCTTGTGGATGGCTCTCAGATTTCAGTCGCCGGCACCTTGACGGGACAACGCCAAGCGCAAAAAATCGTCAGCATCAACGAATTCGATGTCGAGGTGCCTATGGCACAGCACCTCATTGTCATGGTCTACACGGATCGACCAGGAATCGTGGCGGTATACGGTCGCGAGTTCGGTGCGGCAAACGTCAACATTGCGGGGATGCAAATCGCCCGCCAGCAGCGCGGCGGAAATGCGTTGAGCATTCTCACTGTCGATTCGCGTGTCGACGACGCGGTACTCGCTAAAGTTGCCACAGAGATAGATGCCTCGGTCATGAAGGCAATCGAAGTACTGGAACTTTAAGGACACACCATGTCACGCGTACTCGATATAGCCGTAATACCCGGTGACGGGATCGGACCAGAGGTCACGACCGAAGCGCTCAAGGTGCTGCGTGCCGCGGTAGGAGCCGCTGCCGAGGTGCGCGCGACCGAATACACGATGGGTGCAGAGCACTTCTTATCGACCGGCGAAATCTTGACCGACTCAACCCTCGATGCGCTTGCGAAACACGAGGCGATTTTGTTTGGTGCCATTGGCGGCGACCCGACCGATGCTCGATTAGCGGGCGGAATCATCGAGCGGGGACTTTTACTGAAATTGCGCTTCGCCTTCGACCACTATGTCAACTACCGACCCACCACCTTGTTCCCCGGAGTCACGAGCCCGTTGACGAATCCCGGCGAGGTTGATTTTGTGATTGTCCGCGAGGGCACCGAGGGTCCCTACGTCGGCAACGGTGGCGTGCTCCGCCAGGGAACTCCATTCGAAATTGCAACCGAGTCGTCGGTCAACACCGCACACGGTGTCGAGCGCGTCGTTCGATTTGCGTTCGCCACCGCGGCGCAGCGCGACAAGCACCTCACGCTCGTCCACAAAACCAACGTCTTGACGTTCGCCGGGTCGCTTTGGCAGCGCACGGTTGACGCCGTTGCCACAGAATTTCCCGCTGTTTCGGTCGACTACCTGCACGTCGATGCGGCGACGATTTTCCTCGTCACCAACCCGTCGCGGTTCGACGTCATTGTCACCGATAACCTTTTCGGCGACATCCTCACCGACCTCGCCGGCGCGATCGGCGGCGGAATCGGTCTCGCTGCGAGTGGGAATCTCAACCCCGACAAAACGTTCCCCAGCATGTTCGAGCCGGTGCACGGCTCTGCACCAGACATTGCTGGCCAACAGAAGGCCGATCCGACCGCAGCAATCCTGTCGGCGGCGCTGTTGCTCGAACATAACGGGTTCCCCGAGCAGGCCCACGAAATCCACGCGGCGGTCCTCACCGATCTCGCCGCACGAGGCGATTCCTCGCGCACGACAACCGCTGTCGGTGACGCCATCGTCGCCCGCGTATCGGCGTAGAGCCTTCATTCGACGATTGATAGGCTAGTTACCATGACTTCGCTCGAATTTCACCGCCA
>CAIRWJ010000250.1 GCA_903882245.1 uncultured Microbacteriaceae bacterium
AACGTGAGCAAGGGCGACATCACGATACCGGTGACCACAAGTGCGACCGCGACGATCACACCGCCGCTCGTCAGCCACGCGCGACGACGTCGACGGCGACCGGCCGTGAAACGACGTTCGTCCGAATCACGTGGAGTAAAGCGACTCGCTGACTCGACAACCGGCCGCGATCGGGATGGGCCTCGAACCAACCGCGGTTTACTGAGCCCTCCTGGCAAATCGGGACGCTTCACGACGCGTCAAGTTCCGCCACGACTAGCGGAATAATCCGATAGACATCGCCGCAGGACAAGGTCATGATGATGTCGCCCGATTTCGCGTGCGTGGCGGCGATTTTCGCGGCGTCCGACCATTCGGGACAGTACTCCACGCGGGTCTGATCAGTGAATGCATCGGAAACAAGAGCACCCGTTACTCCCTCGATTGGGTCTTCTCGCGCGCCATACACGTCAAGGACGACAGTGAAGTCCGCACCTTTCTCATATTCACGGGCGAAATCGATTGCCATGTCTCGCGTTCGCGAATACAAATGGGGCTGGTGGATAGCGATGAGCCGACCATCGCCAACTACACTTCTGGCCGTAGCGAGCGCGGCTCGGACTTCGCGAGGGTGGTGGGCGTAGTCGTCGTACACGCGCACACCGCGGGTCGTATTCATCAACTCAAAGCGCCGACCGGTTCCCGCGAAATCTCCAAGTGCGGTGGCGGCTGCGGATATCTCGGCACCGAGTGCACACAACACCGCGATCGCACCCGCGGCATTGAGCGCGTTGTGAGCTCCAGGGACGGGCAACTGGAATACAACAGTCTTGTCGCCGTGGGTGACTGTCGCGGTGACACCCTCGGCCGACGACTCGATGTTACTCACGCGGAAATCAACCCCATCTGATTCGCCAAAGGTCACCGTCCGCGCCGTGATTCTGGGCATCAACCGCCGAAGTGTTGGGTCGTCTCCGGATACAACAACGGCCTCGCGACAACCGTTGGCGAATGCCACGAAAGCGTCGTCAAAGGCATCTTCGGAACCGTAATGGTCGAGGTGGTCGGAATCGATATTCGTGATTAGCCCGATTGATGTCGGATACACGAGAAAGGACCCGTCCGATTCGTCGGCTTCGATGACGAATTCGGGGTCGGTTCCTTGTCCTGATGATGTGCCGATGTTTGCCAATACGCCACCATTCACGAACGACGGAGAGCGCCCGACGCCGTGAAGTCCGGTCACAATCATCGCCGTCGACGTGGTTTTTCCGTGAGCTCCCGCTATCGACACCACGCGGTGACCACGAACGAGCCACGCCAGTGCAAGCGAGCGATGAAGGACTCGAGTCCCGTGGTCGATTGCCCAAAGGTATTCGGGGTTGTCCGCCCATAAGGCGCCGGTGACCACAACCGTATCGGCGTCGCGCACCGCGACTGGTTCGTGTCCGATCTGAACCTCTATTCCAGCCGCCCGAAGGTCCGTGACCGATTGCGATTCAGAGCGGTCCGAGCCGGTGACGTGGACCCCCTTCGCCTGAAACATGCGGGCAATGCCGCTCATGCCGCTTCCGCCGATTCCGATGAAATGAACTCGGCCGAGTTCGTCAGGTAATTCAGCAGTCAGGTCGGGGACAATCACGACTCAACCCTAAGCCCGTGACTCAGCGAGCGCGGCGAACACCATGTTTGCGAGCCGTTCAGCTCCATCGCGAATTCCTGACGCTGACGCCCGGTTTACCATTGTTCGGCGTTGTTCGGCGTTCGCCAACAATGGGATGAGCGTATTTTGTACCCACTCCCCCGTGAACTCAGCATCGCGGCAGAGGATTGCGCCACCCTCCGAAACGAGGT
The DNA here is from genome assembly GCA_903882245.1 of uncultured Microbacteriaceae bacterium. GTDB lineage: Bacteria > Actinomycetota > Actinomycetes > Actinomycetales > Microbacteriaceae > MWH-TA3. The sequence goes on from CAIRWJ010000250.1 coordinate 1,834, forward strand.
CACGTGCGTTCAATTCCTGCTCACCGTTACCAACTGGATACGGAACGAATACCGACGGAATGCCCAAACCTGCCAATTCACTTACCGTCGCGGCACCAGAACGCGCGAGGACAAAATCTGCGGCTGCCAAGGCAAGATCCATTCGATCGCAATAGGGCAAGGCGTGATAGCCCGGTATTTGTGGATCGATGAATTCTCTCGTTTCGCCCACAGTGTGGAGAATTTGCCAACCGGCCTTCGTGATGTCTCGCGCCGTCTCGGTTACCGTCGCGTTGATGCGTGCCGCACCGGTCGATCCGCCCGTCACCAAGAGAACTGGACGTGTGGAGCCCAGTCCAAAGTGGCGAAGGGCCTGGGCGCGCGTAGCAGCGCGATCAAGTGCCGCGATTTCGACCCGAAGCGGCATTCCCGTCTGATGTGCGTGCGCAAGAGGCGTATTCGGGAACGTCACCGCGACGTGACGAGTTAGCCGCGATCCCCACCTGTTCGCGATACCGGGAAGTGCGTTGGCTTCATGAATAACGAGCGGAATCCTGGACCCGCGCGCTGCGAGATAAGCGGGCGCTGCGGCATACCCACCAAACCCAACCACGACGTCGACCCCGCGTGACGCGATTAACGCCCTTGCGTGACGCACCGCGCGAAAAAATCTAGCGGGAAAAGAGAGGGCGTAAAGATTCAGCCGGCGCGGAAATGGAACCCGTTCGATCGTGAGCAGTTCATAACCCCGATCTGGAACCAGTCGCGATTCGAGACCCTCCGCAGTTCCCAGAACGAGAACCGTCGCGTTGGGTTCGCGGGCACGAATTGCATCGGCGGTCGCTAACAATGGATTGACGTGACCCGCCGTACCGCCACCCGCGAGCAAATACACGGTCATCCGTATCGTTCCTCGTGCCGAACGCAACTGATGACCACACCAATTGCAAGGAAATTAGCGACAAGAGCAGAGCCACCGGAAGAAATGAAGGGCAGCGGGACTCCGAGCACCGGCAAAACGTTGAGGACAACGGCGATGTTGACGAATGCTTGACCGATAATCCACACAAAAACGCCCCCGATGAGAACTCGCGTCAAGGGCTGCGGGAATTCGCGAACCAACCGTATGAGCGTTACCGCGAGGGCAATAAAGAGCGCAATCAACGCGATTGCTCCCAACATTCCCAATTCTTCGCCAACAATCGCGAAGATGTAATCGGAATCTGCGTGAGGAAGCCACGACCATTTTGCTCGTGAACTACCCGGACCGAGACCGAACAGTCCCCCGGACGATAACGCCCACAGGCCGTGCATCGTCTGCCAACACACCGTCTCGTACTGTTCGGGAGTGCACCCCTGGATCCACGCCTCAAATCGCGCGCCACGGTTTGATCCGCCGACATTGATCAGTGCAAATGCCGCCAATCCCGCCAATGCCGCGAGTGTCCAGATTGTGCGGGAAGGCAGACCCGCAAACGCGAGCATTCCCAAAACGATGAGACCCATAATGACGGTCGTTCCCAGGTCTCCCCCCAGGCCAACCATTCCAATGGGGATGCCCACCCAGACCAACGGTTGAATCCAGCGTTGAAGTGGTTCGTCCAGCATGAACTCGTTGTCGTGAATCCACGAGGCAAACCAGACGATTACGGCCAGTTTGAGAAACTCTGAAGGCTGGAAAGAGAGAAATCCGATGTCGAGCCAGTTGCGGTTACCTCCGTATTCTGTCCCGACCGTGAGCACCGCAAGTTGCAACACAAAACCGATACCGACGAACAGGTTCCGATTTTTGCTCCAAATCGACACCGGCCACCGCGCGATGATGAGACACAGTGCCCCTCCGAACACCGCGCTCGCCGCTTGCATGAACCCATCGGCGAAGAAATTTCCACCATTGCTCAAACCGCTGGTAACGGACGACGCCGACAGCACCATGAAAACCCCAAACAGCGACAATAAGGCCGTCACGGCAATCAGCATCGTGACGATCGGCGAGTCGGCCTCAAACGGGTTTCGCAGTTGCAGGCGATGTGACCGCAGACTAGTCATTAGTCAAACCAACGTGTGCGCGAACGGCTGCTTGGAATTGACGCCCGCGATCGGCATAGTCAACGAATTGATCCATCGAGGCGGCAGCGGGCGCCAGCAACACCGTGTCGCCCGGCGACGCGTTCAGAGCCGCAGCCGAAACGGCGGCGTTCATTACGTCGTCCGTTTCAATCTCGATGAACGGAACATCGGGAGCCCACGCCGCCATTACTCGCCGGGGCTCTTCTCGGTCGACGCCAATGGCGATGACGGCACGAAGCCTCGATCGGTGTGCCTGCACCAACTCATCAATCTGCGTTCCCTTGAACATCCCGCCAACAATCCACACCAGTGATGGGAATGCGCGGAGCGACGCATTCGCAGCGTGCGAGTTGGTTGCTTTCGAATCGTCGACCCAGGTCACACCACCGTTTTCGGCCACCGTCTCACACCGATGGTGGTCGAGCTGGAAAGAATCCAGCCCGGCAGCTACATCGACCGCGGACGCCCCAACAGATAACGCCATCCCCGAAGCGGCCAGGATATTGAGAATCATGTGCGGGGTTGAGAAGCCAAGTTCCGCCAAGTGATCGATCGTCGTTAATTCCTGGGCGTTGTTTCGTCGATCGGGGACAAAGGCACGGTCGACCCGTATGC
>CAIRWJ010000251.1 GCA_903882245.1 uncultured Microbacteriaceae bacterium
ATCACGAGCCGGTCGATCATCACGAGCGGGACGTACGTCACGTCGTTCATCTCGGGTCGACCGAACGGGACGGTCGAACTTGCTCTTCGCATCCACGTGGCGGCCTTCACGAACCGGACGGCCATCGCGGAACGCATATTCGTTTCGAGGCGCACGGTCGGTGCGATCTGCACGAGGAGCGCGGTCATCACGAACGGGGCGTGCGCCGCGGTCGTCACGAACCGGACGGTCGTCGCGAGCGGGGCGTGATCCACCGGCGTATCGGTCGTCACGTGCCGGACGAGCGTCACGAACGGGTCGGTCGTCGATCGTGAAGAAGATAAAGGCGGATAAGACCTTCGCACACATTGATGTGATCGGCGGAAACGTGGCAACCGAAGCAGGCGCAGCGTCGCTCATCGCGGCGGGCGTCGACGCGGTCAAGGTCGGGGTTGGCCCCGGCTCCATTTGCACGACTCGAATCGTCGCCGGTGTCGGTGTTCCTCAAATCACGGCGATTTATGAAGCGTCCAAAGCGGCAAAGAAGGCGGGCGTTCCCGTCATCGCCGACGGTGGGCTCCAGTATTCGGGCGATATCGCGAAGGCACTCGTGGCCGGCGCTGAGGTCGTGATGCTCGGTTCGCTTTTGGCGGGTACGGACGAAAGCCCCGGCGACCTGGTGTTCGAGAACGGGAAGCAGTACAAGGCGTATCGCGGAATGGGGTCGCTCGGAGCGCTGCAAACGCGCGGAAACAAAACCTCGTATTCCCGTGACCGTTATTTCCAAGCTGACGTGCCGAGCGACGACCAACTGATCGCCGAGGGCATCGAAGGCCGAGTCGCTTATCGTGGCCCGCTCGCATCGGTGATGTATCAATTGCTGGGGGGACTTCGTCAGTCGATGTTCTATACGGGCGCTCGAACAATCACGGACCTCAAAGCGAATGGCAAGTTTGTTCGCATCACTCCGGCGGGACTCAAGGAATCACACCCGCACGACATTCAGATGATTGTCGAAGCCCCGAACTACAAGCGATAGGCGACGATCATGAGTGACATCGAAATCGGTCGTGCCAAGCGAGCCCGCCGCGCGTTTTCGTTCGACGACATCGCGGTGGTGCCGAGTCGCCGAACCCGCGACCCAGAGGCCGTGAGTACCTCCTGGTCTATCGACGCACTCAAGTTTGAGATTCCGATCCTCGCTGCGCCGATGGACTCGGTCGTCTCACCCCGAACCGCGATCACCATCGGCAAACTCGGTGGAATCGGCGTTCTCAATCTCGAAGGACTGTGGACGCGGTACGACAATCCCGAAGCTGTCATCGAGAAGATTCGTGAACTCCCCGTTGACATCGCGACCGCTGAAATGCAAAAGCTATACGCAGAGCCCATCAAACCGAAGCTCATCGAACAGCGTCTCGGCGAAATTCGGGATGCGGGTGTCCCTGTGGCGGGTGCCCTAAGTCCACAGCGCACCGTTGAATTCCACGACGTTGTGACGAAATCGGGAGTGGACCTCTTTGTGATTCGCGGCAACACTGTCAGCGCTGAGCACGTCTCGCCGACGGGTGAACCTCTTAATCTCAAGCAATTCATTTACGAACTTGATGTGCCCGTCATCGTCGGAGGGGCCGCGACGTACACGGCCGCACTCCACCTGATGCGAACGGGTGCAGCAGGCGTTCTCGTGGGATTTGGCGGAGGCGCGGCCTCAACCACACGAACCTCGCTCGGAGTCGAGGTCCCCATGGCCACAGCGCTGGCAGATGTGGCTGGCGCGCGCCGTGATTATCTTGATGAATCCGGCGGCCGTTATGTTCACGTCATCGCTGACGGAGGTCTCGGATTATCCGGAGACATCGTCAAGGCGATTGCGATGGGAGCCGACGCCGTGATGCTCGGCACGACTCTCGCGCGGGCGACGGACACCCCAGGAAACGGCTGGCACTGGGGGCAAGAGGCTTATCACGCCGACCTTCCCCGTGGAAACCGCGTGTGGGTCGGCCAGATCGGGCCGCTCGACGAAGTCCTGTTCGGACCGTCGCGCCACGCGAACGGGCAATCGAATCTCATCGGGGCACTGCGCCGAGCAATGGCGACCACCGGCTACAGCGACCTCAAGGAATTCCAACGGGTCGAGGTCGTTGTCGACCCCACCGCGTGATCAGGAACCCATGACGCGCGCATGGTGGGCGATGGCACGGCAGCCGCGCTGGATAGCCGGGCTCCTCGCGTGTCTCGCTCTTGCGGCGGTTTTTGCGGCGTTGGGGCAGTGGCAAGTAGAACGGGCTATCGCCGAGGCAACAATCGTCGAGGTGGATACCGAAACGCCAGTGCCCATCTCGTCGGTCCTTGACCCCGGAGCCGGACTGCCTCTGACCGATGGTGGTCGTCGTGTCACGGTGACCGCGACGTGGACTCAGGAACGACTCGTTGTCCTCGATCGACGCCAGGGAACTGACATGGGCGAGTGGCTGATTGCCAACGCCAGGACAGCCGACGGCGCGTGTCTCCCGGTCGCAATGGGGTGGGCGCCCAGCGTCAACCCTGACGAGTTCATCTTCATCGACGATTCACCATCCTCGCTCGTTGGGCGACTCGTTCCCAGCGACGATCCGTCGACGGGCGACTACGACAACGACCGCCTGACTGTTGTGGCGAGCGCTGATCTCGTCAATCGCTGGGACTGCGACACGATATACGACGCCTTTCTCGTCCTCGACACCGCCCAGCCCCCACTCGAGGTCATCGCGTCTGTCACTCCGTTGCCGCAGGCCACGCTCAACTGGCTCAACATTTTTTACGCCATCGAATGGGCGTTCTTCGCCGTGTTTGCGCTCTATTTCTGGTACCGCCTCGTCGCCGATGCAGTCGAGCGGGAAGCGGAAGCGGCGGGGGAACTCCAAGCCTAGAATTGGCGTATGGCGATTGACCGTGAAAAGGCTCTGAAGGCAGAGAAGACGTATCGCGTCACCGCGTACATCACCGGAACCATGTTGTTATTGCTGACCGGCGAGATGGTCCTGAAGTACCTGCTCGGACTCGAAATCGAAGGGGGCGGCCCGTTCGGAATCGTCGCCCTCGTTCCCGTTGACACGGTTGTCGCCGCGAACATCTCGACGATCATCCTCATTGTTCACGGCTGGCTCTATGTCGTCTACCTTCTCGGGTGCTTCCAGTTGTGGTCGGCGATGCGCTGGCCGCTCACGTACTTCCCCGTGCTCGCACTGGGCGGTGTCGTGCCGCTGCTCTCGTTCATCACCGAGCGCCGAGTTCACCGCATGGTTGAGGTGGGAACCCGGTGACCACCCACCGTCCCGTCCTCGTCATCGATTTCGGGGCGCAATACGCGCAGTTGATTGCGCGTCGAGTTCGCGAGGCGCACGTCTATAGCGAGATTGTTCCGCACACCATCACGGCGGCCGAAGTGGCCGAAAAACAGCCTCTCGCCATCATTCTGTCCGGCGGCCCGTCGAGCGTGTACGAAGCCGGTTCGCCGTCGCTCGACCCCGGAATCGTCGCACTCGGTATTCCGGTCTTGGGAATTTGTTACGGATTTCAGGTCATGGCCCAGCAACTCGGTGGCGAAGTGGTGAACACCGGTTTACGTGAATACGGTGCGACCGAGGCTCGCGTGTCCGCCGGAGTTCTGTTCGCCGAACAGCCGGCTACGCAAACCTGCTGGATGAGCCACGGTGATCGCGTGGAAACGGCTCCGCCCGGATTCACGGTCACCGCGTCGACCGACGCGACACCCGTTGCGGCATTCGAAAACACCGAAACAAAGATGTTCGGAGTGCAGTGGCACCCCGAAGTCATGCATTCTGATTTTGGGCAACGCGTCCTCGAAAACTTTCTGTGGAATGGCGCGGGAATTGCGCCGGACTGGACGAGTGGCAACGTTATCGACGAGCAGGTCACCGCAATCCGTGTGCAGGTCGGTGGCGATCTGGTCATTTGCGGTCTTTCGGGCGGTGTCGATTCGGCGGTTGCGGCGGCACTCGTGCACAAGGCGATCGGCGATCAACTGATTTGCGTCTTCGTTGACCACGGCCTTCTGCGCGAAGGAGAACGCGAACAGGTCGAGCGCGATTTCGTGGCGGCCACCGGAGTTCGACTTGTCACGATCGATGTCGCGGACAGGTTTCTCGCCGAGTTGAAGGGTGTCACCGACCCCGAGACCAAACGCAAGACAATCGGTCGCGAATTCATTCGCGCATTTGAGACCGCGGAGGCCGACCTCGTCGCCGAGGCCGCAAACGCGGGCAAGAAGGTCCGATTCCTCGTGCAAGGAACCTTGTATCCCGACGTCGTCGAAAGCGGCGGAGGGAGCGGCACGGCGACCATCAAGTCGCATCACAACGTTGGCGGGCTCCCCGAGGATCTTCAGTTCGAACTCGTCGAGCCGCTTCGGCAACTATTCAAGGATGAGGTGCGCGCGATTGGCCGTGAACTCGGGCTTCCGGAACTCATCGTTGGCCGCCAACCATTCCCCGGACCTGGACTCGGAATTCGAATCGTCGGCGAGGTCACGAAAGACCGTCTCGATTTGCTCCGTGCAGCCGACGCGATTGTTCGCGCCGAACTCACCGCTGACGGACTCGACCAGGACATCTGGCAGTGCCCCGTCGTTCTTCTCGCCGACGTTCGTTCGGTCGGAGTGCAGGGAGACGGACGCACGTACGGCCACCCCATCGTTTTGCGTCCTGTCTCGAGCGAAGACGCGATGACCGCCGACTGGACACGCGTTCCCTACGATGTTCTCGCCAAGATTTCGAACCGCATCACCAACGAGGTCAAGGACGTCAATCGCGTGGTCCTCGATGTCACCTCAAAGCCACCCGGCACAATTGAGTGGGAATGAGAAAAAGGCGCCGATTGCTCGGCGCCTTTTCCGTGAACGTGTGACTAGTTGTTACCGCGGAAGATCGCGATCATTCGCAGGATTTCGAGGTACAACCAGACGACGGTGACGAGGATACCGAAAGCGCCCTGCCATGCGTAGACCGCGGGGACACCGCGCTCGGCGCCGAGCTTGATTGATTCGAAGTCGAGCACGAGCGAATACGCGGCGAGGAACACGACGACGACCCCAATGATGAGCCCGAGCGGGATTCCCATGATGTTGGCCGAGCTCAAACCGAACTGAGCGTTACCGGTCACGCCGGTTGCCATGAGGATCATGTTGACGACCTGGTAAACGAGGTAGCCGACCATGGCGACCGAAACGACCTTGGTCATGCGCGCCGACGAACGGAAACGTCCAGAGAGGAAGAGGAACAGGGTGACGCCGATGACGCCGAGCGTTCCGATCACGGCCAGGGTGACGATTCCGTCCCACATCGAGTTGAAGACCATCGAAATTGCTCCGACGAAAATTCCCTGCAGAACCGCATAGGCGATGATGAGCCCGGGAGACGGAACCTTCTTGAAGGTGTTGACGAGCCCAAGGACGAGTCCACCGACGAGGCCGACGATCATGACCGGGGGGAACGACGCGAAGGTCCAGCCGATGTACGCACCGCCGATAAGAACGGCGAACGCGAGGATGGTCTTGATGATGGTGTCTTCGACGGTCATGCG
>CAIRWJ010000252.1 GCA_903882245.1 uncultured Microbacteriaceae bacterium
AGCGTGGTCCGCGCAGAATCTGGATGACGGCGACCGTCATCGCAATGACCGCGAGGGTCCCGAGAACCCCGGCAATCGGGGCAATCACGGGTGCGTAGGCCGAGGCGGTTTCCACGGAGCCCGTAATCAGGGTTGCAATAAGAGGAATACATGCGGTGAGTGTCGAAACGACGAGAAGGATTGCGCTGACGACAAGCGTTTGGCGTCCGGGTGGCTTCGGTGGCGCCAGTCGCCGGTTACTGGCGGCACGATTGGAGGAGGGACGTTGGGTCATAGTATCTCTCGTCAGATTAGCCTGCGAAGTACGTAAACGATAGTTTGAATGCTGTGAGAGGGATTGTCGTTGAGGAACCTGAATTAATAGCCACCGGGACGCGCAACGTGGGCACAGGATAATGGCGCACACACGATGACCGTCATGCCCATGTTTCCCCTCGGGTCAGTGTTGTTCCCCTCGATGCCGTTGACGCTTCGAATCTTTGAAGAGCGATACCTCAAGCTGCTCGGCGACCTCATGAGTTCAGAGTCGCCGCAGTTTGGCGTGGTTCTCGTCTCGCGTGGGTCCGAGGTCGGCGGTGGTGAGACTCGCATGACCATCGGTACGGTTGCGTCGGTCACCGAGATCGGGACAACCGACGAATTTTTTGGGCTCGAGTCCTTCGGGTCGCGACGTTTTCACGTGAATGACTGGTTGCCAGACGATCCCTACCCCATCGCCGATATCGAGTTCATTCCGGACCTTGTATGGGACGACACCTTGATGCCGGCTCGGGTTCACCTCGAATCCCAAGTCCGAAAACTGCTCACCCTCGTCAGTGAATTCGGGGAGTTGGTTTTCGGTGCGGACATCGAATTCAGTGACGACCCGATCAGCGCAGCATGGCAAATGGCGGGAATTTTGCCGATCGGGGAACTCGACCGATTCGATTTGCTCAGTTCGCAGTCCGCGGAAGAGTTAATCGCACGGGCGTATTCGATTGCAACCAACGGAATTGACACCGTGCGCGAGATGTTGGCGGGGAACGGGGATACAGACCGCCCTTCCCCTTTGCCGTAACCTCAAACCATGAGCGATTTAACGACGATTGGTGATGCCGACAATTGGTTGTGCTGGTTATGCGACCAACCGGTTGACCCGGACGCTTCGGTGAATTCTGATTTGGGACCGAGCGTAGACACCTACGCCTCGACCAAGGTAAAGAGAGGCGCACCCGCAATCGAGCGGCTTGCGCACCGGGGGTGCAACACGATGAAGGGAAAGAACCCGCCCGTTGTGAAATGGTTGCCCAGCCTTTTTGTCATTGACCCGTCACCTATCGTCGAGGCCGTCGAACGCCTTCGCACCAAGGGCGGCCGCGAGATTGTGGCGAGGTGTCCGGACGAATTTGATGCGGGACACGCATCGGATTGGCTACTCGATCGACTTTCACGCCTCGCGCCCGACCTCGCACTGACGACGCAGATTAGCCCGGGCGGCGGTCAGTACGTCCTTGCGTTGACCGTCAAATAGCCGTTGTGGAAAAGTCCTACGACTGTCGGGGCAAATCCGGTATGGAATATTTCAATCAAACGAAGGAGTCAAACGCAGATGGCAATCAACGAGGGTCGAATGACCGCACCGGTCGACACAGATGTGGTTGTGTTCCTCATCGGGATGCGAATCAACAATGTTTTCGAGGTATCACAATGGGTTCCGGTTTTTCTGGCAATGGCCAGAATGTTGCCTGAACTGTACAAGAACCCAGCGCTTGGCTTCAAATCGTACGAAATGTGGTTCAGCCGAACCCTCATCCTTGTTCAATACTGGGAAAGCCCCGAGAAACTCATGGCCTACGCCAAGGCGAAAGATTCAGAACACTTGCCCGCTTGGAGGGCGTTTAATCGGGCCGCGCACGCGTCGACAGCTGTAGGAATTTAGCACGAGACCTATGTTGTTCCCAAAGGCAACGCCGAAAACATGTACGTCAATATGCCCGCGTTTGGGTTCGG
>CAIRWJ010000253.1 GCA_903882245.1 uncultured Microbacteriaceae bacterium
AAAAGGGTTATGGTTTCATCACCCCCGATGAGGGCGGTCCCGACCTCTTCGCACACTTCAGCTCGATCGAGACCGATGGTTTCAAGAGTCTCGCTGAGAACCAGAAGGTCGAATTCGAGGTAGCACAGGGCGACAAGGGCCCACAGGCGGCGCACATTCGCCCCCTTTAAGTCTCGACTTCAACTACAGCGCTTCTCTCACGAGGAGCGCTGTAGTTCGTTTAACTACTATTTCGAGAGTCGGGGAACGATATAGAGGGGAATCATCCACGCGAAGACCGCCATCAGAACTCCGGCCCCGAAGATGAGTGCTTCGTAGCCCGGAACCTGGAACGCGAAGGACATCACGGGGAACGACCCGAGGAAGATTGCGCCGGTGAGGATGTTCAAGAAGATGTTCATATTGCTCCTAGTGTAATCCTCTTAGGCTGAGGCGCGTTCGATGACGAGCTCACGAACGCGTGCCGCGTCCGCCTTCCCGCCCATTGCTTTCATGACCGCGCCGATGATGGCTCCGGCGGCTTCGACTTTGCCCGACGCGATTTTCTCGAGGACATCGGGTTGGCTGGCGAGTGCGGCATCGATTGCGGCGATAAGTGCACCGTCATCGGAAACAACGGTCAACCCGCGCTTCTCGATGATCTCAGCCACTGTTCCCTCATTGGCAATTAACCCAGCAAGCGCTTCACGCGCAAGTTTGTCGTTGATTGTTCCCGCGTCGACGGCCGATTGGAGTTCGGCAACCTGGGTTGGAGTCACGAGAGACGACGGCTCGACATTCATCTCGTTGGCGGTGCGACTCAGTTCCCCCATCCACCACTTTCGTGCTGACTGAGGGTTCGCTCCCGCTTCAACTGTTTCACGGACCTCGACGAGGAGACCGGCATTGACGATGGACTTGAAATCGAGGTCACTAAAGCCCCACTCGGCCTTGAGCCGACGGCGCTGTGCCGCCGGTGGTTCGGGTAGAGCCGCGCGCAATTCCTCGACCAGCTCTCGCGAGGGACGTATCGGAAGCAGGTCGGGCTCGGGGAAGTATCGGTAGTCGTCGGCGTCGCTCTTCGGACGACCGGGTGATGTGGTACCGGTGTCCTCGTGCCAGTGGCGCGTCTCTTGAATGATCGCGGTTCCCTTGTCGAGGAGGGCCGCCTGACGCTGAATCTCGTAGCGGATCGCCCGTTCGATTGATCGAAGAGAGTTGACGTTCTTGGTTTCGGTTCGCGTACCAAGTTTCTCGTCACCACGCGGTCGCAATGAAACATTGGCGTCACACCGTAGGTTCCCCCGTTCCATGCGCGCCTCTGAGATTCCGAGACCGCGAACGATGTCGCGAATCGTCGACACGTATGCCCGGGCGACTTCGCCGGCTCGACCTTCCGTTCCATAGATTGGCTTGGTCACAATTTCGACGAGTGGCACGCCCGCTCGGTTGTAGTCGACGAGCGAATACTCGGCTCCTTGGATACGCCCCGTCGCGCCACCAACGTGCGTCAGTTTTCCGGCGTCTTCCTCCATGTGCGCGCGCTCGATGGGAATTGTCACGATGTCTCCATTGTCGAGTTCGACCTCGAGCGACCCCTCGAACGCAATCGGTTCGTCGAATTGCGAGATTTGGTAATTCTTGGCGAGGTCGGGGTAGAAATAGTTCTTCCGGGCGAAGCGGCAGGTCTCGGCGATCTCACACCCGAGAGCAAGCCCGAGTGAAATCGAGTACCGAACAGCGTCCTTGTTGACGACAGGCAAGCTTCCCGGGAGTCCGAGGCAAACAGGGGTCACCGCCGTGTTCGGGTCGGCACCGAAAACGTTGGATGCGCTCGAGAACATCTTGGACTTTGTCGACAGTTCGACGTGAACCTCGAGTCCGATGACCGGCTCGAATTTTTCCAGTGCCTTGTCGAAATCCATCAGTGCGTCCTTGGCCATCAGTTCGCCCCTCCGGTAAATGCCGGCGTTAGTGCCGAGAAGGTCGAACCGCGTTTCGCGTCGAGCAGCGCTTCGATAGCGGCGCCGATCTCGTACAGGCGGGCGTCGTCGCGCGCGGGGGCCATGATCTGCAGACCCACGGGCAAGTTGTCTTCGTCTGCAAGTCCGATGGGAATCGAGATTCCGGGGATGCCTGCCATATTGACAGGAATCGTCGTGATGTCGCTGAGCCACATCGCGAGCGGATCGTCGAGATTCTCTCCCACCTTCCATGCGGTGGTTGGCGCAGTCGGCGACACGAGAACGTCGACCTGAGCAAACGCCGCAGCAAAGTCCCGCTGAATCAAGGTGCGGACTTTTTGTGCAGACCCGTAATACGCGTCGTAGTAGCCGGCCGACAGGGCATATGTCCCGAGGATAATTCGGCGCTTGGCCTCGGCGCCAAAACCAACTTCGCGCGTCGCCGACATCACATCCTCGACGGTCGGGGTCCCGTTCGGTGTTACGCGCAGTCCGAATCGAACCGAATCGAACTTGGCGAGGTTGCTCGACGCTTCCGCGGTGAGAATCAAGTAATAAGCGGCAACGGCATATTCGAAATTCGGTGCGCTGACATCGACAATTTCTGCACCTTCCGCGGCGAGCATTGTCAGCGTTTCGTGGAAGCGTGCCGTGACTCCGGGCTGGAAGCCTGACAGGTCCAGTTCTTTGACGACACCGACGCGAAGACCCTTGAGCGATTCACCCCGAGCCCCTCGGCGAGCGGCATCGGCGAACGACGGCCATTCGTCCGAGATGCTCGTCGAGTCGTGGTGGTCGTAACCACCGATGATGTCGTGGAGCAAACCAGCATCGAGAACGGTGCGGGTTACGGGGCCAATCTGATCGAGCGACGAGGCGAGAGCTATTGCCCCATAGCGACTGACACCACCATACGTCGGCTTCATGCCGACAGTTCCAGTGAACGCTGCGGGCTGGCGAATCGAACCGCCCGTGTCCGAACCGAGTGCGAGCGAGGCCTGGAAGGCCCCGACGGCCGATGCCGAGCCACCACCAGAGCCACCTGGGATGCGGGTTCGGTCCCAGGAATTGCGCGTGATTCCGTATGCCGAGTGTTCGGTTGACGACCCCATCGCGAATTCATCCATGTTGGTCTTGCCGAGAAGGGGCATTCGCGCGGTACGAAGTCGGGCGACCGGTGTTGCGTCATACGGCGGGACCCAGCCCTCGAGAATTTTCGACCCAGCCGTCGACGGCATGTCCAGCGTGCACAACACATCCTTGACCGCAACCGGGATCCCCGCGAGTGGGTTGAGCGATACGCCGCCAGCGCGAGCCGCATCGACTTCGTCCGCGATTGTGAGGGCGTCATCGGAAACGTGAAGGAACGCTCCGAGATCACTGTCTGTCTCAGCAATGCGATCAAGGTGAGCCTTGGTGAGTTCGACGCTGGAAATCTCTCGGGACTCGAGTAGCGCGGATTGCTCAGCCGCACTGAGGCGAGTGAGATCGCTCACGCTTCCTCCCCCAATATTGCGGTTACGCGGAAACGCGAGCCGTCGTGGTCAGGAGCACCGGTGAGCGCCTGTTCCGATGTGAGTTCGTCGGCGACCACATCCTCGCGCCACACGTTCTCCATCGGAATCGGATGCGACGTCGCCGGGACGTCGGCCGAGACCGCTTCATTGACCTTCTCAACAGCACTCACAATCGCGGCGAGTTCACTCGTCAGCGTTGTGACCTCTTCGGGGGTCAAAGCAATTCGGGCAAGGTTCGCCAAGTGGCGAACGGTGTCCTCGGTGATGTCAGACATGGTTCTCCGTGCGTCGGGAATACCTCAATCCTACCGAGCCGGCTCGAGCGAACGTTTGACGCCGGCGGTTTCGAGAGGATACTGACATTATGCGAAAAATCGTCGTGAGTGTTATCGCCTCGGCCGCCCTGTTCCTCGCGGGCTGCACCAATCCCCCGGTTCAGAGTTTCGACGGCAAATGGTTGCTGACGTCCGCAACCGACGCTCAGGGGACGTGGGCCGACGGCGGCGTCGGAGCGACTCTCGTCACAATCGAAGACGACCACATCTCTGGACAAATTTGTAACAACTGGGGAGGCGACATCGCAATCACCGGTTCAACGGTAGTTGTGGGTTCCCTGTACTCGACCAAAATGGCCTGCGACAAACCTGATGGAATCATGGACTTAGAAATGCGCTTCCTTGATGACCTGTCG
>CAIRWJ010000254.1 GCA_903882245.1 uncultured Microbacteriaceae bacterium
CCTCTCGACACCGTTTCGGCGCTCATCGTTAGCCCGCTTCAGCGTGCGCGTGAATCGATGGCACCGTGGGAAACCGCAACCGGCTTGACCGCAACCGTCGACGATCGAGTGATCGAGCCGTGGAACGAATTCCGAGGTTTGCGACTTGACGGCGGGCGATCCCTTGTGTCGCGGCCGGACCTCTGGAAATTCCTGGTGAACCCGTTCCGACCGTCGTGGGGCGAACCGTATCGAGAAATCGCCCAGCGGATGCTGGCGGCGATGAGGGATGCGGTCGACTCGGTAGACGGCGGTGACGTGGTCATCGTGTCTCACCAATTACCCATTTGGATGGTTCAGCGGGCAATGGCAGACAAGCCGTTGGCACATTGGCCCGGCACCCGACGCTGTTCGCTGTCATCGGTGACCTCTTTCCAGGTGCACCCTGCTGATTTCGTCGAGTACGACTATCGCGAGGCGATCGACGTCGACCGCGCGTTGGATTCGGGGGCGGTGTGAATCGCATGATTGTCGCGGCGAGCCTCGCCGCTTCTCTCGTTCTCCTCGGCGGATGCGTCTCGAATGATCCGCTCGCCGTCGACGCGAACAACGAGAATTTCACCTCGGCCGATGGAAGCGTGACCGAAGTCGCACCCGCCAATCGGGGCGACGCGGTGTCGTTCGAATCGAGCGACACGACGGATGGCTCGACCCTACGTTCCGAGGATTTCCGTGGATCGGTGCTCGTCGTCAATTTTTGGTATGCGGCCTGCCCGCCGTGCCGAGCGGAAGCCCCTGACCTCGCCGAGTTGGCCACCGGGTACGCCGACCAGGGCGTCCTGTTTCTCGGGGTGAACGTCTTTGACAACGCGTCGGGCGCGCAATCGTTCGAGAAGGCGTTCGACATTCCGTACCCCAGTATTCTCGACGCGGACACCGGCGAATTGCGACTCGCGTTCGCGAGTGAGCTCCCTCCGAGCGGAATCCCCACCACCTTCATCGTCGATCGCGACGGCCGAGTCGCGGCTCGGGTTCTCGGGTTCCTCGCAGACCGTTCGATGTTTGAAGACATGCTCGAACGTGTGGTGGCCGAGGCTGCCCCGTGATTGACAACGTCGGCGAAATCGTTTATTCGGGTGACCTTGTCCTCGCGCTACCCATCGCGTTCCTCGCGGGGTTGCTCGCGTTTCTCTCGCCGTGCGTCATCCCGCTCGTGCCCGGCTACATCGCCTACGTCTCGGGTTTTGCTCTCTCCGCCGAGCCGACGCCGGCCGATCGCCGCCGTGCCCTTTTGGGAATTCTCGGCTTTGTTGCGGGGATGGGACTCGTTTTCATTTCGTTGTCGGTAATGTTCGGGACTCTCGGGCTTCTCTTGATTCCCTATCTCGACATCGTGTTGCGGGTGTCGGGCGTTCTTCTCATTCTTTTGGGCATCATCTTCGCCGGAGGGATCCCGGCACTGCAGCGGGATTTCCTTCCACAGTGGAAGACGAGCGCCGGGGTGTGGGGTTCGCCATTCCTCGGAATCGTCTTCGCCATCGGGTGGGTCCCTTGTGTCGGCCCGACACTCGTCGCGGTGCAAACCCTCGCCGTCGGCGCACACGACCCCGCGCGCGCGGCGGTTCTGGGCGTCGCTTACTGGCTTGGGCTTGCGTTTCCGTTCGTGGTTGCCGCGCTTCTCCTTGGTCGAATCCTTCCCGCGCTCGCCTGGGTTCGCCGGCACATCGAGGCCATCAATGTGGCGGGGGGCTCTCTGCTCGTCATCATTGGGGTGCTGATGGTCGTCGGCATCTGGCGCGAATTCCTATCGTGGGCGGGGGTGTTCCTGAGTGGCTTCACGTCGACCCTCTGACCCGGCGTCTCTGCAACCCGTCGACCTCGCCGATGTGACGAGTGACTTCGATTCGCCAGACGCCCCGCGCAAGAACCGTCTCGATGATCCGATTCGTGGGCCCAAACTCGGGCCGCTGGAGTTTCTGCGCTGGGTGTGGCGGGTCCTTACGTCGATGCGCACCGCAATCATCTTGCTTGTCCTGGTGGCGTTCGCGTCAATCCCCGGTTCGCTCGTTCCGCAGCGCTCGTCCGATCCGAACGGTGTGAGCATCTTTCGCGACACCAACCCAGAACTCTTTAAGTTCTACGAGTCGATTCAACTTTTTGACACCTTCACATCGGTCTGGTTCTCGTCGATCTATTTGGTGTTGTTCATTTCCTTGATTGGATGCATTGTGCCGCGCACGATGTATCACTGGCGTATCCTGCGGGCCGAACCGGCTGCCGAACCGGCATCGTGGGCTCGACTTCCTTATCGTCGCAGCGAGCGAGCAACCCAGGGAGCGGCGGTGGCTCTTGATCGTGCCGAGACCGTGTTGCGGAAGGCTCACTATCGTGTCGTCCGCGATGACACGTCGATTCGCGCTGAGTTCGGGTATTTGCGCGAGACGGGGAACCTCGTTTTCCACATTGCCCTGGTTGGGATACTCACGACTCTGGCGGCCACCGGTGGATTTGGTTGGAGCGGACAACGCGTCATCATCGAAGGACAGACGTTTACGAACCAACTCGCCTCCTACGATTCGTTTCACCCCGGTTCGTGGTTCGCCGAACAGCAACTCGATCCCTATGGTGTGACGTTGGAATCGTTTACGCCCGAATACACGAAAGACCCCGTCAAAGACGTCTGGATGCCGATTGACTTCACCGCAACAGTCACCGTCACCGAGGGGGATGCTACGCACGAGGTGATACTGAAGGTTAACGAGCCCCTGGTCGCTGGTAATTCACAGATGTACCTGCTGGGAAACGGATTTGCGCCCGTCATCACGGTTCGGGATCCGCAAGGAACGGTCGTGTTTGATCAACCTGTCGTTTTCCTCAGTCAAGACTCCAACCTCACGAGCGTCGGTGTCGTCAAAGTTCCTGACGGTCTGTCTGAACAACTCGGATTGCAGGGGTTCTTCTACCCGTCCGCAGTCGACCTTGAATCGGGCGCGCTGTCGTCAAACAACCCCGAACCCACCAACCCGACAGTTACCTTCAACGTCTACACCGGCGACCTCGGGCTCGATTCGGGGGTTACCGCTAACGTATTCCAACTCCCCGTCGAGTCACTAACCCAGATCGCGGGGCGGCACACGGGCACCGATGTTGTGTTGAGCCCCGGCGAGGTGTTCGAACTACCAGGTGGTCTCGGTTCAATTGAATTCACGTCGCTCCGCCGATTTATTGGTGTCGAAATCCGTCATGACCCAACCCAGATGGGCGTCGCGGTGAGCACCTTCTTTATCGTCGCGGGGTTGCTCGCGTCGCTGGGGACCCGCCGCCGCCGCGTCTGGGTGCGCGTCCGCGGCACCGCCCGCATTCCCGAACTCGAATGGGGTGGGATGTCGCGCGGGGACGACCCCCGCCTCGATGCCGCCCTCGACCGTCTCGTCGAAAAAACACGCCAAACTTCGACCGATAAGGTAACGGGAGAATGACGAACAGTCTCGAATCCATTTCCCTCATCGCCACCTACTCCGCGATGGCGGTTTATACCCTTGCGTTTATCCTATTCACGGTCGACCTCGCCGGTCGCGCCGCGACTGACGGGCAGTCCACACCGACCCGATGGCTTCGCAGTGCGATGGCGGTTCTTGTCCTTGGATTTGTCATTCACTTCGGCGCGGACGTCACTCGGGCAATTTCAGCCCATCGCGTGCCGTGGGCGAACATGTACGAATTCGGTTTGACCGCGACCCTCGTTTTGGTCGGGGTGTTTCTCGGCATCAACCTCTGGCGTGACGTGCGTTTCGTCGGCGCATTCGTGTCCGGGTTCGCAATCCTCGCGCTCGGTATCGTCACCGTCAACTTTTACGTTGCCGTGTCACCGTTGCCACCCGCGCTACAGAACTATTGGCTTGTCATCCACGTGTGCGTCGCTGTTCTCGGCACGGGATTTTTTGCTACGGGAGCAGCGCTCTCGGCGTCGCAACTGTTCCAGCAATCACGTGAAGAGGGCAAACTTCAGACTCGCTCGTGGCGGTTCCTGTCGGCGTTCCCATCGTCTGAATCCCTCGAGGCGCTGGCCTATCGAATTCTCGTGATCGGATTCGTCTTCTGGACCTTCACGGTCATCGCCGGCGCAATCTGGGCAGAGCGCGCATGGGGGCGTTACTGGGGCTGGGACACGAAAGAAGTCTGGTCGTTCATTATTTGGACGCTTTTCGCTGGGTATATCCATGCCCGTGCAACGCGTGGCTGGCGTGGTCGTCCCGCAGCGATTTTGAGCCTCATTGGTTTCGGCGCGGTGCTGTTCAATTATGGAATCGTCAATATCTTCTTTAAGGGCTTGCACGTCTATTCGGGGCTCTAAAGCAACGCGAGGCAACGTACTGCCCGGTCGCGCCACCATTGTTCGCGCTCAGGGCTGACCCGCAGTTCCTCGGCGGTCTTTTCGTCGACAATTCCGGGAGTAGCCGTGAATATGGCGAAATTCGCCGGTTCGGGGGTGATGTCCTGTTCGAAGAGCACGTTCGTCGCGATTCCGCAGTCATAGTCGAGGTGTTCGATTCGCATCGCCAGGTCGAACGATGCGCCCAGACCGATGGACGATTCCAACGCACTCGAGACGACGACGGGAAGGCCCGCCTCGTCGATGATGTTTAGTGCGCGCCTTACCCCACCGAGCGGCGCGACCTTGATGACGAGGATGTCCGCTGCCCCGGCACGGGCGACCGCGACCGGGTCCGCTGCTTTGCGAACGCTCTCGTCCGCGGCGATCGAAATCCCCAATCCGTGAACTCGAGTGCGAATCTCATAGAGCTCGTCGACGCTCGTGCAGGGCTGTTCAACGTATTCGATGTCAAACTGCTCGAGGGCACGAATGGCATGTTCCGCCTCATCGACGTTCCAACCACCGTTCGCGTCGATGCGGACTCGCCCAGCCGCCCCGACGAACTCGCGAGCTGCGCGAACCCGTCCGATGTCATCCGCCAGGACTTGCCCTGGCTCAGCGACCTTCACCTTGACCGTTCGGAAATCACCGAACCGTTCCAGAACCAGTGCGACATCGGCCGCGTCAACCGCCGGCAGAGTGGCGTTGGTTCGAACAACGTCACGAAACACGGGCCGCTCCTCGATGCTCGGAAGTTGGTTCCAGGCCTGCTCGATAGCGCACGACAACCACGAGGCTGACTCGGCGTCGTCGTATTCGGGGAACGAGGCGAACTCGCCCCATCTGCCCAATGGCGAAGCGATGAGCATCGTCTCGCGCACGTCGAGACCGCGAAACCGCGTCCGCATCGGAAGCGCCACAACCCTTACGTTGGCGAGCAGCTCGTCGACGGTGGGAAGCCTCATGACTCAAACATATCCGTGAAGTTATAGCCTGAACATATGACAAATGCCGTCAGTGACCTCTTTGATTCGACCCAGTGGACTGTCGTGCCCGGATTCGATGGTCTGACGGACGTGACGTATCACCAGTCCGCCGATCAGAGCATCGCGCGAATCGCGTTCAACCGACCAGAGGTGCGTAACGCGTTCCGGCCACACACTGTCGATGAGTTGTATCGCGCTCTCGATGATGCACGCCTCAACCCTCGTCTCGGTGTCGTGTTATTGACCGGGAACGGTCCGAGTTCGAAGGACGGCGGCTGGGCGTTCTGTTCTGGCGGCGACCAGCGAGTTCGCGGCGCGGACGGCTACAAGTACGCCGACGGTGAAACCGCCGACTCGATCGATTCTGCTCGCGGAGGTCGACTCCACATCCTTGAAGTGCAGCGACTCATTCGGTTCATGCCCAAGGTCGTCATCGCCCTCATTCCGGGTTGGGCCGCTGGTGGAGGACACTCGCTCCATGTCGTGTGCGACTTGTCGATCGCTAGCCGTGAACACGCCCGCTTCAAACAGACTGATGCGACGGTCGGTTCGTTCGACGCCGGCTACGGCAGCGCGTATTTCGCTCGCCAGGTCGGTCAAAAGTTTGCGCGCGAAGTGTTCTTCCTCGCGGACGAGTACGACGCCCAGCGGGCTCACGACATCGGTTCGGTGAACGCGGTCGTCGCGCACGGAGAACTCGAATCGACGGGAATCGCGTGGGCGCGCAAGGTCCTCGCCCAGAGTCCCACGGCGATTCGCATGCTCAAGTTCGCGTTCAACGCGGTCGATGACGGACTCGTCGGTCAGCAGGTGTTCGCGGGGGAAGCTACCCGCCTCGCCTACGGGACCGCCGAGGCGGTCGAAGGCCGTGACGCCTTCCTCGAGAAGCGTGACCCCGACTGGGGCGCCTTCCCCTGGCAGATCTGACCGTGACTCTTTCGGATCTCCCCGAACACGAACGCGAACCAATTCGAGACGCGTTGACCAACGGCCTCACGGTCGAAACGAGCGGTTCGACAGCGCGACCGAAGCGAGTGCGCTTGTCGGGCTCGGCTCTGGTCGCCTCGGCCCGAGCCACCGCGGGTGAAATCGGAAAGGGCGGATGGGTTCTCGCCCTTCCGCTCTCGTACATCGCGGGAATCATGGTGGTCGTTCGGTCGCTCGTCGCCGAAACCCCACTTGTCGATGCCCGCCGCGAGCCGTTCGATGCCCGCGAATTCGCCCGATTGGCGGCCAGCCTGCCGGACGGGACCTGGTTCACCGCACTGGTCCCGGCGCAGCTGATTCGACTGGTGGATTTCGCCGAAGGCGACGCCGACGCCCGCGACGCTCTCCGACGCTTTTCTCGAATTCTGGTGGGTGGTCAAGCCATCCCCAGCGGGCTCATCGACCGTGCAACAGCGATGGGTATTCGCGTGACGAAAACCTACGGGTCAGCCGAGACCGCGGGCGGCGTCGTCTACGACGGTCGACCCATCGGGGACACGCGCGTTCGTATCGCGGAGGACGGTCGCGTGATCATCGCAACGTCGAGCCTCGCTGACGAGTATCACGGTGATATTGAACTGACCGCGACGAGTTTCCGGGTCGACGACGGAACACGGTGGTGGCACACCACCGATGTCGGAGAGTTGACGGACGGCGAACTGGCGATTCTCGGGCGAATGGACGACATCATCATCACAGGCGGAATCAAGGTTTCGCTCGGAGACATCGACCGTGTACTCGAGTCCGCAGGTGTGGACGCCGTCGCGAGTTGGTTTGCCGACGAAAAGTGGGGCCAGGTTCCCGCGCTCGTGTCGACGTCTGACCTCGACCGCGATGTCGTGCGCGACCTTATCGAATTGAAGTTATCAAAAGCAGCCCGCCCGTATCGATTCGTCACGGTACCGGAATTACCGAGATTGTCATCGGGGAAAATCGATCGACGCGGGCTACAGGAACTCGTCGCGAACGTCGAATCATAGAATTAGCACATGGCAACTCGTAGCTCGAAAAAGAAGCGTCCGTCCGGTAACCGCAGCGGTCGACCCGGAACCGTGAAAATTGTCGCGCACGGCGCACAAGCTCAGGCGACGGTTCGCCCCGCGAAGTTCGGGGACTGGGTTTCCGCCGCACGACCCTCGACGCTGGGTCTCGGGGTCGCGCCGGTGCTGTTGGGCTGGGGCGTTGCCATCCTGCAGTTCCTTCTCGACGACATCAACCCGTGGGACGCACTTCCACTCTCGGTCGTCGCACTCTGTTTCGTCGTCGCTCTCGCCCTGCAAATCGGTGTCAACTTCGCCAACGACTACTCGGACGGCATTCGCGGAACAGATACCCACCGGGTCGGGCCCACCCGGCTCACGGCATCGGGCGCCGCCCCCGCGAAACACGT
Source organism: uncultured Microbacteriaceae bacterium (assembly GCA_903882245.1). Classification (GTDB taxonomy): domain Bacteria; phylum Actinomycetota; class Actinomycetes; order Actinomycetales; family Microbacteriaceae; genus MWH-TA3. Next base: position 7,718 of record CAIRWJ010000254.1, read on the forward strand.
CCGCTTCGTCGCCTTCGTCTTCTTTGGAGTTGCTGCCCTCGCTGGGCTTGGTATCACCGTGCTCACGCAGATCTGGTGGCTCCCCGCCGTCGGTGCTGCCGCCATCGCCGCCGCGTGGTTCTACACCGGCGGAAAAAAGCCCTACGGTTACGCCGGGCTGGGCGAAATCATGGTTTTTATCTTCTTCGGACTCGTCGCGACCTCGGGTACAGCATTCCTGCTCGTGCAGGCGGTTTGGATTGACAGCATTCTCGCTGGCGTTGCGATGGGGCTGTTCTCGATGGCGGTTTTACACATCAACAACGTGCGCGACCGTGCCACCGATATCACCGCGGGCAAGCGGACCCTCGCTACCCGGATGCCGCTGTGGCTGGGACGAGCCTTCTACACGTTCCTACTGCTTGCGCCGTTCGGAATCCTTGTCTATTTCTCGCTGATTCTGATCTCAGCGTTTTGGGGATTCTTTGCCCTGTTCATTGCCGCGCCTGCACTACTCATCACCTGGACCGCGCAGCACCCCCGCGAATACGTGCTGGTGCTAAAACTGACGGTGTGGACGAGCGTCGCCTACGCGGCATTGCTTGGTTACGCGTTTGCCTTTTAGCTAGCACTCGACAACATTGACGGCGAGACCGCCCGTCGAGGTTTCCTTGTACTTGTTCGACATATCAAGGCCCGTTTGGCGCATCGTTTCGATCACCGTGTCGAGTGAGATCTTGTGCGAGCCATCACCGGCGAGCGCAAGGCGCACCGAGGCAACCGCCGTTCCCGCCGCAATCGCGTTGCGCTCGATGCACGGCATCTGAACGAGCCCGCCGACCGGGTCGCAGGTCAATCCGAGGTTGTGTTCCATCGCAATCTCGGCGGCGTTTTCAATTTGACGTGGAGTTCCACCGAGAACCGCGGCGAGCCCAGCGGCGGCCATGGAACAGGCTGAGCCGACCTCGCCCTGACAACCGGCTTCTGCACCCGAGATGCTCGCGTTGCGCTTGTACAGCGTTCCGATTGCCCCCGCGGTGAGCAGGTAATCACGCGCGATGCGCTCGCGCGGTACCTTCTTGAACCGCACTGCGAAGTACCCGACGGCGGGGATGATGCCCGCTGCGCCGTTGGTGGGGGCCGTGACGACACGCATTCCGGCAGCGTTCTCCTCATTCACGGCAATCGCGAATGCTTGTAGCCACTCGTTGCTGAGCGAACCAGGCTCTTCCGCCTCTTCTTGTGATTGGAGGTGTCGTGCAAGACCAGCTGCACGGCGCGTTACATTGAGCGACCCGGGCAGGGTTCCCTCGTGTTGGAGACCTGCCTCGATGCACGACGACATGGCTGACCAGATGTCGGTGAGGCGTGCGTCCACCACCTCAACGCCATATATCGCGACCGCATTGGCGTGCGCCATGTCGGCGATGCTCATGCCCGTTGAATCGCACAACTCGATGAGTTCATCGCCGTTGTCGAAGGGGTAGGGCAGTGTCGTGTCGGTGAGCGGCGCAGGTTGCCCGATTTCGTCATCGGCTTCGACGAAGCCACCGCCGACCGAGAAATAGGTTCGTGAGAATAATTCGTTCCCAACCGAGTCGAGTGCGTCATATTTCATGGCGTTCGAATGTTGTGGAAGTCGCGTCATAGGACGCAATTCGATGTCGGATTCGCTGAACGGAATCGTTCGACCTCCCACGGTGACGACACCCGTCATTACCGCGCGTTCCATCGCAGTGATAACTGATTCGGGGTCGCAGGTCTCTGGGGCGGCACCTTCGAGTCCAGCGATGATGGCGTTTGTCGTGCCGTGCCCAACACCGGTGGCACCAAGCGACCCAAAGAGCGACACGCGAATCCGCGCGGTCGAATCGAGTTGGCGGGCTTCGACCAGTTCACGGACGAATCGCCGGGCGGCGCGCATCGGTCCGACGGTGTGCGAACTCGACGGGCCAACGCCGACAGTGAAGAGGTCAAGTGCAGTAAGGATACTCACGATGTGTTTCTACTAACTATGAGAGAAAAGGCGCCTGTGAGCCGACGAATCGACCCACAGGCGCCCGAGGGTATTACTTGTGTTCGCCGTGAACCGCGTAGCGCTCTTCAGGAGACATTACGAGGTTGTTGCGACCGATGACAGCGAAGTACAACAAGAACACCGCGTAGACGATGATGATGGCGTAAATCGCGGGAAGGAACGCAGGGTTCAGCAGGAATCCAACGAACGCCAATGCGGCGATCAACCCGGACACCGTTGCTCCGCCGACGCCCCACGGCGAGCGATATGGACGCTCGAGTTCGGGGTGCTTGACGCGCAGAATGATGAACGAAATCATCTGCATGAGGTAGGCCAACATGGCGCCCCACACGGCGATGTTCAGGATGATGGCTCCAGCCACACCACTGATGGCGCCGGTCGTGTCGGTTGCGGTCAAGTAGTCGAGCAACACAAGTGCAGCGAGACCGATGAGTCCACCAACGAGAAGTGCGAGCCACGGGGTCTTGTTCTTACCCGTCACGGACAGTCCCTTGAAGTAGTAGCCAGCGCGCGAGAGCGAGTACATGTTGCGACCGTAGGCGAACATGATTCCCTGAAGCGATGCGAGCAAACCGATCAGCGCGAAGATTCCGAGCACGGCAGCCCAACCATCACCGACGACGGCGCGGAAGCCATCGAGGAGCGGTTCACCCGCCGCACCCGTTGCCTCAGCACCGAGAATTCCGGTGTTGATGAACATGACGAGAAGACCGGTGACGATAAGGGTTCCACGAGCCCAGAAACCGGCGCGAGGGATGTCCTTCGATGGGTTGTGTGCTTCTTCTGCGGCGAGGGGGAGTTCTTCGATTCCGAGGAACAACCAGACGCCGAACGGAATCGCAAAGAGGATGCCCATGATGCCGTGAGGGAGGAACCAGCTCGAACCAGCCGAACCATCTGCGGGGATGTTCCACAGCATTGCCCAGTCAATCTTGCCCGAGAGGAGGACCATCACCGAGAACAGCACGATGATCGCCAGCGAGATGATTGACACAACAATCGAGAACTTGAACGAGATGGCCGAACCGAGCGAGTTGAGTCCGATGAACACGGCGTACAAGACGACGTACCAGATCCACATGTTTCCGGTGAGGTCGAGCCCGAGGAGTTCCGAGGTCACACCGTTCGCGTACGCCGCCGAGAAGAACACAACGACCGCGGTCGTCGCGACGTACTCGACTGTCTCAGCGAGACCCGTGACGAATCCACCCCATGGCCCCATCGCTTTTCGAGCGAATGAGTAAGCACCACCCGAGTGGGGCATTGCCGACGACATTTCACCGATGGCGAACATGAGTCCGTAGTACATGACCACGAGGATGAGGAAGGCAACGAGCAGGCCACCGAAACCGCCGGCTGCAACACCGAAGTTCCAACCCGAGAAGTCACCCGAGATAACCGCGGCGATGGCGAGGCCCCAGAGGCCCCAGACGCCGGCAGATCGAGTGAGCTGGCGCTTCTCGAAATAATCCTTGCTTTGCTCGGTGTAGGAAACTCCCGAGACTTTTAATTTGTCAGACATACGACTTTGTAGTCCTTTCCCGTCGCGGGAACTTTCGCACCCACGACATTGTGTTGGCTAGGTAGTTGTGAGCATAGACGAGATAGCACTCGAAAATCCAACCTTTAGAGGAAAAATTATTGTGTTGTTAATACACGACAACGATGCCGATGGGTTCGCGTGTCCGCGAAGATTCGCAGGTAAGTTGACAAACACCCCTCACCTGGTGTTTTCTAAAGGTGACAAATCCAACCTCAACGAAGAGGAAACACACCATGGCTCAACGCACCGGCATGCTCACTGTCCCCGAATTGCAGAAACTTGTTGACAGTGGTGAAATCGACACGGTCATCATCTCGTTCACCGACATGCAGGGCCGACTCGTCGGCAAGCGAATGTCGGCGCGCCTATTCGTCGAAGATGCGATTGAACACGGCGCAGAATGCTGCAACTATCTGCTCGCCGTCGATGTCGAGAACAACACCGTTCCCGGATACGAGTTTTCGTCGTGGGAAAAGGGATACAACGACATGGCGATGATTCCGGACATGTCGACGCTGCGACTCGCTCCCTGGATTCCGCACACCGCAATGGTGATGGCCGACCTCCAAACGACCGACCACGAGCCTGTGCCGATTGCTCCCCGCTCGTTGCTCAAGGCACAGATCGATCGCCTCGCGAAGATGGACCTTGTCCCCTACGTCGGCACCGAGCTCGAATTCATTGTTTTTGACGATTCATTCCGTGACGCGTGGGCAAAGGGATATGACAACCTGCGGCCGTCCACTGACTACAACGTCGACTATGACCTCCTCGCGAGCAACCGAGTTGAGCCGTTGTTGCACGATATTCGCGTGAGCATGGACAAGGCGGGAATGTACTGCGAGGGCGTCAAGGGCGAATGCAACTTGGGGCAGCAAGAAATCGCGTTCCGCTACGACACCGCTTTGATCACCTGCGACAACCACTCTGTCTATAAGAGCGGCGCCAAGATGATTGCCGATAACCACGGTAAGTCGCTGACCTTCATGGCCAAGTTCAACGAGCGCGAGGGCAACTCGTGCCACATCCACATCTCGTTCCGCGACTCGAAAGGCAACGCCGTATTTGCCGACAAGAACGCCGAGAACGGAATGTCGGACATGTTCCGCCACTTCCTCGCCGGTCAAATTGCACTCATGCGCGAGTTCACCCTGTTGTTCGCTCCCAACATCAACTCGTACAAGCGTTTTGCTTTCGGCTCGTTTGCACCGACCGCCATTGCGTGGGGACACGACAATCGAACCCTCTCGCTACGGGTTGTCGGTCACGGTCACGGAATGCGCGTCGAGCACCGCGTCCCGGGTGGAGACGTGAACCAGTACCTCGCTGTCGCCGGACTCATTGCCGCGGGTATCCACGGAATCGAGAACAAGTTGGAGCTCGAAGACCAAACGCGGGGAAACGGCTACGAGGCCGACAAGCCGCATGTGCCGACCTCACTCCGTGAAGCCGCCGACCTTTTTGAGAACAGCAAGGCTGCCCGGGCGATCTTCGGCGACGACGTTGTCAACCACCTCGTCAACGCCGCTCGCATCGAAATTCGCGCGTTCGATAGCGCCATTACCGATTGGGAGCGTGTTCGCGGTTTTGAGCGCCTCTAATCAACCCGTCATCGGCATCACGACATACCGTCAACAAGCGAAGACGGGCGTGTGGGATGTCGATGCGGCGTTCCTGCATTCGGGTTACATCGAAAGCGTGGCGCGTGCGGGTGGCATTGCGGTCTTGCTGCCCCCGCAGCCCGCCTCGATGGACATCGCGGACCGCGTTCTCGACGGCATTGACGGACTCGTGTTCGCGGGAGGGCGGGATATCAACCCCGAGCGCTACAGCCAACAACCGGGTCAACACACAGACCAACCTGATCTTCGGCGCGACGACTGGGAGTTCACTCTCGTGAACGCGGCCCTTCGGCGCGAGCTTCCAGTCCTATTCATTTGTCGAGGCGCGCAGGTCCTCAATGTGTATCGCGGAGGCACGCTCTTCCAGCACCTTCCGGATGTCGTGGGAAAAACCGACTACCAGCGGGGAGAAGCCCTCCTGACCGAAATGGAGATGACGGTATCACCGGGTTCGACGCTCGAGTCCATCGTCGGATCCTCGGTCACTGGGATGGTCTATCACCACCAAGCAATCGATGAAGTTGGCTCGGGCTTGACAGTCACCGCTCGCACCGCGGACGACGTCGTCGAAGCGATCGAGATCGATGATTACCCCTTTGGGGTCGCAGTCCAGTGGCACCCCGAGGTCACGTCGGAAAAAGATGGACGACTTTTTGACGCGCTCACGTCCGCAGCGCGCACACAGAGGAGCACGGCATGAGCTACACGATTATCAATCCCGCCACCGGGAAAGAGATGGAGACTGTCGAACACGCGACAGTAGAAGAGACCGACGATGCGATTGCGCGCGCTGGTCACGCTCAGAGACAGTGGGCGGCTATGGCGCCAGCCGAGCGCGCAGAGGCACTTCGTTCATTCGCTCGAACAGTCGAAGCCGACATCGAGAATCTCGCTCAAATTGAGGTTCGTAATTCGGGACACCCTGTCGGACAGGCGCGCTGGGAAGCCACGCACGTTCGCAACGTGCTCGACTATTATTCGGCCGCACCCGAGCGCATGCTGGGCAAGCAGATTCCCGTTGCCGGCGGAATCGACATCACCTTTAACGAGCCGCTCGGTGTCATCGGAATCATTACCCCGTGGAACTTCCCGATGACAATCGCGTCATGGGGGTTCGTTCCGGCGCTCGCCGCGGGAAATGCCGTCGTCCTCAAGCCGGCCGAATGGACGCCGCTGTCGAGCCTCCGACTCGCCGAGCTCGGTCGTGAAGCTGGCTTGCCCGACGGGCTGTTCCAGGTTCTCGCCGGAAAGGGAAGCGTTGTCGGTGAACGGTTCATCACGAACCCGAATGTTCGCAAGATCGTATTCACGGGCTCGACCGAGGTGGGCAAGAGCGTCATGCGAGGGGCAGCCGACCAAATCAAACGTGTGACACTCGAACTCGGAGGCAAGAGCGCGAATATCGTTTTTGCGGATGCCGACGTTGACAAGGCCGCAGCGACAGCCCCCTATTCGGTGTTTGAAAACGCCGGCCAGGACTGCTGTGCACGCAGTCGAATCCTTGTCCAGAAGTCGGTCCTCGATGAATTCATGGAAAAGTTCGAAACCGCGGTCAAGGGCGTCGTCGTCGGCGACCCGACAAAGGATGCGACCGAGGTTGGTCCACTTGTTCACGCGAAGCACCTCGAATCAGTGAGCGCATACTTAGACAAAGCCGACATCGCCTTCCGTGGAACCGCGCCGGACGGGCCGGGCAACTGGTTCGCTCCGACCGTTGCGCTGTCCCGCGGACTCGATGACCCGTGCATGACGGACGAGATTTTCGGACCGATTGTCACCGTGCACGCGTTCGAGGACGAGGCCGACGCGATTGCCATCTCGAACGCGACGGAATTCGGGCTCTCGGGCTCGATTTGGACCCGTGATGTGGGGCGTGCCATCCGCGTTTCTCGTGCGGTCGAAAGTGGCAATCTCTCGGTCAATTCGCACTCCTCCGTTCGCTACAACACCCCGTTCGGTGGGTTCAAGCAGTCGGGACTCGGCCGCGAACTTGGTCCCGACGCGCCACTGCACTTCACGGAAGAAAAAAACGTTTTCATCCCAGCGGACTAATCCCCAGAAAGGAACCACCATGTCCATTGAACAAATCGATCTAACCCAACGCCTGAAAGGCAAAGTCGCGGTCATCACGGGCGGTGCGAGCGGAATTGGTCTTGCGACCGCGAAGCGCATGCGCGCCGAAGGAGCGACCATCGTCATCGGTGACATGGACCCAAAATCGGGCACTGCGGCGGCCGAGGAACTCGAGGGCACGTTTATTCAGGTGAACGTGGCGGACGAGGACCAGGTCAACCACCTATTCGATGAGACGGTTCGTTTGCACGGTCGTGTCGACATCGCGTTCAACAACGCCGGCATCTCGCCGCCCGATGATGACTCGATCGAAACAACCGAACTTCCCGCGTGGCAAAAGGTTCAAGACGTGAACCTCAAGAGCGTGTATCTGTGCTGTCGCGCGGTACTCCGGCACATGACCAAGCAGGGAAGCGGATCGATCATCAACACGGCGTCCTTCGTTGCCGTCTTGGGAAGCGCCACGAGCCAGATTTCGTACACGGCGAGTAAGGGTGGTGTTCTCGCCATGAGTCGCGAACTCGGTGTGCAGTTTGCGCGTCAGGGAATCCGCGTAAACGCGCTCTGCCCCGGACCGGTCAACACGCCGTTGTTGCAAGAGTTGTTTGCCAAGGACCCCGAGCGTGCTCAGCGTCGACTCGTCCACATTCCCATCGGGCGCTTCGCTCGGCCGGAAGAACTCGCTGCCGCAGTCGCCTTCCTTGCGAGTGACGACGCGTCGTTCATCACCGGATCGACGTTCCTCGTCGATGGCGGAATATCGGGCGCGTACGTCACTCCGGTCTAACCACCATGGACTTCGACGTCTCGGAGGGTGAGTCTGCAGGGGCAACGGTCGGCTTCGACCGATCGTTGCTTCTCACACCAATTCGCGGCGGAAACACCTACGAAGAGACGGTCGAACGAATCCTGCAGACGATTCGCCTTGGCCTGATTCACCCCGGCGAACAACTACCGCCTGAGCGCGAACTCGCCACGATGCTCGAAATCTCCCGCGACACCGTTCGGGACGCAATTGCGTCGTTGTCGGAAGCGGGATATTTGTCGATTCGGCGCGGACGATACGGCGGCACGTTCGCCGCCGAGACGATTCCCGCTGGCCCCATCGTCATCGGGCGGGACGGTGACGTCATTGAACGCCAACACTTCACCGTGTCGGATATTCATGACGTTCTCGTACTGCGGTCCGTACTCGAACCGGGAGCGGCGTATCACGCGGCGATGAGGGATCTCACCGGAGAACTCCGGGA
>CAIRWJ010000255.1 GCA_903882245.1 uncultured Microbacteriaceae bacterium
CGCGAAGACCTCGAGCAGCAGGGCGTGTTGTTCCTCGACACGGACACCGCACTTCGCGAACACCCCGAGATGTTCAAAGAGTATTTCGGCACGATCATTCCGAGTGGCGACAACAAGTTCGCCGCCCTCAACACGGCCGTCTGGTCGGGTGGGTCCTTCGTCTACGTTCCCAAGGGCGTTCACGTCGAGATCCCGTTGCAGGCCTACTTCCGAATCAACACCGAGAACATGGGCCAATTCGAACGGACGCTCATCATCGCGGACGAGGATTCCTACATCCACTACATCGAAGGCTGCACGGCACCGATTTACAAGTCCGACTCGTTGCACTCCGCTGTCGTCGAAATCGTCGTCAAGAAGGGCGCCCGCGTCCGGTACACGACTATTCAGAACTGGTCTACAAACGTCTACAACCTCGTCACGAAACGTGCCGTCGCCCACGAACGAGCGACCATGGAATGGGTCGACGGAAACATTGGCTCGAAGGTGACGATGAAGTACCCGTCAATCTTCCTCGTAGGGGAGCACGCCAAGGGCGAAACCCTCTCGGTCGCGTTCGCAGGCCCAGGTCAGCACCAAGACGCCGGTGCCAAGATGATCCACCTCGCCCCCAACACCACGTCATCAATCATCTCGAAGTCGATTGCCCGAGGCGGAGGACGAGCGGGCTACCGTGGCGAGGTTCGAATGGGTGAAAAAGCTCACCACTCGGCAAACACGGTTCGATGTGACGCACTTCTCGTCGACACAATCTCGCGCAGCGACACGTACCCCGCAATCGACATTCGCGTGGATGATGTCCACCTCGGTCACGAAGCCACCGTCTCACGGGTCAGCGAAGAACAGTTGTTCTACCTGCAGTCGCGAGGTATGCCAGAAGACGAAGCAATGGCGATGATAGTGCGCGGGTTTATCGAGCCCATCGCACGCGAACTTCCGATGGAATATGCTCTCGAACTCAACAAGCTCATCGAGATGAACATGGAAGGCTCGGTCGGTTAGTGTCCGAAACATCGACTAATCCTTCTGGCGCGCCCGGATGGTCGGATATGCCGGTTCAAACTCGCAATGAGCGATTTGCCTCAGCACAGCCAGAGGATTTTCCGCCGATTTCTGCGCGCCAGCTTGAGTGGCGACTGAGCCCTATCGATGCACTCGGTGCACTGGTCGAGGGCGAACTGGATGGGGGTCACTACGAGGTCACGGTGACCGGAGCCACTCACGAGTGGGTCCCAATGGCGACCATCGCAGGCAGTGCCGGCCTTCCTGAAGATCGCATCTCGGCACGAGCGTGGTCGACGACGGTTGACGCATTGCATGTCCTCGTCGACGGCGAGGGCGACCCGGTCATCATTCACCGCGATATTGACGGCGTTCGAGCCGGTCACCTCGCGCTCGAGTTCACGCCGAACACCCATCGTTCGGTCATCATTGAAAACCGCGGAGCGGTTGCTCTCGCCGAAAACGTCGAGATCATTGCTCACGACGGTTCGAACGCGCGCGTGATTCACCTCAACGAGTGGGACAACCGCGCGTTGCACGCCGCATCGCATTTCGTTCGAATTGACAAGGACGCGCACGTCGATCACATCCTCATTTCGCTGGGCGGCGCCGTTCAGCGTGTCAATCCCGCCATCACCTTGTCGGGAACCGGTTCAAGCATCGAGTCGTACGGCCTTTACTTCGCCGACGCGGGACGCCACATCGAGCACCAGGTGTTCGTGCATCACAAGGCGGCGCAAACAAAATCGAACGTCTTGTACAAGGGTGCACTCCACGGAAAAGGCACCCGAACCGTCTGGGTGGGCGACGTGCTCATCGGCCCGGATGCGACCGGCACGGACTCGTACGAAGCCAATCGAAACCTTATTCTCTCCGACGGCGCCCGCGCGGACTCTATTCCCAACCTCGAAATCGAAACCGGTGACATCGCCGGAGCCGGCCATGCGAGCGCGACCGGCCGATTGGACGACGAGCACTTGTTCTACCTGCAGGCTCGTGGCATCACTGAATCGGAAGCACGCCGGCTCGTCGC
>CAIRWJ010000256.1 GCA_903882245.1 uncultured Microbacteriaceae bacterium
GAGGATCCTTAGTTTTTGTTGTGGAAAACGGTGTGACTAGCGTCGAGAGCGGAGTGCCGCAAGGGCCAGGTGGTAGGACTCAACCCCGAAACCGGCGATGACACCGGTCGCGACGCCCGAGATGACGGAGGTGTGACGGAATTCTTCCCGCGCGTGCGGGTTGCTGATGTGTACTTCGACTACGGGGAGTTGAGCGCCGGCCAACATCGCGACGGCGTCTCGAAGGGCATATGAATAGTGGGTAAACGCGGCGGGATTCAGAATCACTTCCGCCCGCGAATCGAGAGCTTCGTGGATCCAGTTGATGAGTTCCGACTCATCGTTCGTCTGTCGAACCGAAATCGTCTCTTCTGATGTCGCGGCGGCCTCAAGTGACTCGACGAGCTGTTCCCACGTCGTCGATCCGTACACCTCGGGTTCGCGGCTTCCCAATCGCGAAAGATTGGGTCCGTTCAGGACGAGAATCGAGGTCATTGGAATAGCCTAACCAGCGATTTCTTGATATGCGGCGAAGAGAAGAGAATCGTCAGCGACTGTCGTGACAGTGGGACGCGCGATGCCGTCCAACAAGACGAAACGCAATGCCGAGCCACGCGTCTTTTTGTCGCGCTGCATCGTTGCCCGCAATGTTTCCCAGCGTCCAGCCGGATAAACAAGCGGCAGGCCTAAGCGCTCCCCCAAAATGTGCCGGTGGCGTTCCACGTCAGAGTCACTCAACGAACGGACAAGGCGCGACAACTCGGCAGCAAACATCATTCCGATGCTGATTGCAACGCCATGACGCCAGCGATAACGCTCAGCGTGCTCGATTGCATGTCCCAAGGTGTGTCCGTAGTTGAGCGTTTCGCGAAGCCCCTGTTCGGTGAAATCTTCCGCCACGATCGTGGCCTTCACCTGAATAGCCCTCTGCATGATATCGGCCGCGAGATTGCTCGTGAGGTCCAGACACTGATCTACGGAGGTGTCGAGATCGTCGAGTATCGATGGGTCAGCAATGAAGCCGGCCTTCGCAATTTCAGCAAAACCGGTTCGGACCTCTGTTTCCGGGAGGCTCGAGAGCAGTTCGGTATCGACCAGGACAGCGGTCGGTGCGTGAAATGATCCGACCAGGTTCTTTCCTTCCGTGGTATTGATGCCGGTCTTTCCACCGACCGCTGCATCCACTGATCCAAGAACCGTCGTCGGGATGTGCACGATTCGAACCCCGCGTAACCACGTCGCCGCGACAAAGCCAGCAAGATCGGTTGTTGCTCCCCCACCAAGTGAAATCACCGCGTCACTCCGCGTGAAATCGGATTGCCCCATAATCCCCCAACAAAAAGCCGCGACCTCGACGCGCTTCGCATCTTCCGCCTCCGGGACCTCGGCAAGCAACACGTCGACCTGACCGGCGAGCGCTTCTCGAATCCGGGTTGCCTCGGCGGCCATGATTGGTGCGTGAATCAGCAACGCTTTGACAACCTGCGTTCCGAGTCTGTCCCGCAGCTCGTGGCGAGTGCCTGCGCCAACCGAGATATCGTAGGGGTCTTTTCCCCCAACCGTGACAATGCTCATCGGTTTTGCCCCAGTCGTTCAGCGAGAGCTTCCGCAATAGAATCCATCGACCCTCGACTCGTATCTACGGTGAATTCGGCGAGGCGGTCATAGATTGGTCGACGCGCAGCGAGGAGTGCGGTCCAGGCATCGATCCCTCCAGCCAGCAGTGGACGTGTTCCAGAAACAAGTCGCGGAGCGATGGCTTCCGGAGTGGCGGTAACGAGGACAACACGCAAATTCTCAAGGTCACGCTGGGTATCCGTATTCACGACCGCTCCGCCTCCAAGCGACACAATTCCCGACGACGAGAGCGCGTCAGAGACCGCGTCTCGTTCCCACACTCGAAACTGTGGTTCACCGATGTTCTCGAAGATCGCTGGGATAGGGCCGTGCTCCGCAACGACCATTTTGTCGGTATCGGCGAATCCCACACCAAGTAACGCGGCGACGCGTTTACCGAGGCGACTTTTTCCTGCGGCCGGCGGTCCGATGAGAACCGCAATCGGAGTCACGGGCGATCCTGTTTCGTCCGTCGTGATTCTGGAATCGCGTCAAGGTAGGACTGCATGTTGCGTCGGGTCTCTCCCACCGAGTCTCCGCCGAACTTTTCCATGACAGCCTCGGCGACGACAAGCAGAACCATCGCTTCCGCAACAACCCCCGCCGCAGGCACCGCACACACGTCGGAACGCTGGTGATGTGCCGTCGTTTCTTCACCTGTCGCAACGTCGACCGTGCGCAGCGAGTGTGGGACAGTGGCGATTGGCTTCATTCCGGCCCGCACGCGCAGGACCTGTCCGGTGCTCATGCCACCTTCAATGCCACCCGCTCGATCGCTCAGCCGCTCGAGGCCATCGCCCTGAACGATTTCATCGTGTGCGGCACTTCCGGGTCGGCGGGTCGTCTCGAAGCCGTCACCGACCTCGACCCCCTTGATTGCCTGAATACCCATAAGAGCCGCGGCGAGGCGAGAGTCAAGTCGGCGATCCCAGTGCACAAATGACCCGAGTCCGGGAGGCAATCCATAGACCAGTACCTCGACAACGCCACCAAGCGTGTCGCCGTCTTTATGAGCACCATCTACCGCGGCGACCATGCGAACGGACGTCGCGTCATCGAAACAGCGCAGCATGTCGGCGTCCAAGGTCTCAACGTCAGACGGTCGCGGGAGAGGAGAGCCTTCTGGCACCGCCACAGTAGCAATGGCGACGGTGTGTGCGACTGTTTCGATACCGAGTTCTCTAAGGAACGCGCGGACAACGGCTCCCAACGCCACTCGCGTTGCGGTTTCGCGAGCCGAAGCACGTTCTAGCACCGGACGCGCCTCGTCAAAGTCGAATTTTTGCATCCCGGTGAGATCGGCGTGGCCGGGACGAGGGCGTGTTAGCGCAGCGCCACGACCACTCTCCAAAATCGCGGGATCGACCGGTTCGACGCTCATCACCTCGGTCCACTTGGGCCATTCGGTGTTCGTGATACGCAGTGCGACAGGCCCGCCCATGGTTAGTCCGTGTCGAACGCCTCCCGAGACAAAGACCTCGTCGGCTTCGAACTTCATCCGTGCACCTCGACCATAACCGAGTCGACGACGCGCGAGATCGTTGCGAATATCGTCCAGTGACACGCGAATGCCTGACGGAAGCCCCTCGACAATTCCGATGAGCTCTGGTCCGTGTGATTCACCCGCAGTCAGCCATCGCATGTTTCTATTGTTCCAGAAGGGCGCTTCGTTAGAGACCAACCGCGGCGCGCATGGCGGTCACGACGAGTTCCTCGTTCGGAAGGGGTTCATCGACCGATTCACCGTAGAAGACGCGGGCTTGGCGCACCGCTTGCCATAACAACATGTGCAGGCCACTGAGCGACTCGAGCCCTCGTCGTTCCCATTCCCGACCAAGCGCGCTCGGCCAAGGCTCGTACACGACGTCGAACAGCGCAGCAGCATTCAGTTTGCCGAGAGTTTCAGGCGTGAGCACCGCCGTCGCCGGAAGGCTACTAACCAAAATGTCGGCTGACTCATATGATTCGCCAAATTGCGCAGCACGCACATCTATTCCCAATTCACGCCCAAGTTTCTGTATATCGTGCGTACGACTCAGGTCGCGCGCGACGACAACCAGTGACGTTACGCCAAGATCACGAAGTGACACGACGAGGGACGACGCGGTCGCCCCGGCACCGAGAAGGATTGCGCTGCTGAATGTCGTTCCCCACTGCCGACGCAAGGCAGTTGTGGCTCCCCACACGTCGGTGTTGTAGCCCTCCCAGCCATCCGAACGGCGCACAGCTGTGTTGACCGCCCCCGTCAATCTCGAAGTGGCACATTCGCGAGTGAGCATCGGTCGGATGACGGTTTTGAGAGGCATCGTTAGCGACAATCCGGTCCACGTGTCGTCGAGCGAGTCAAGAAACCCTTGAAGTTCCGATCCGGAAACCTCGGCTGAGCTATACATGGCATCAATATCCAGAGACGAAATTACCGCGCGATGAAGTGCTGGTGATTGCGAATGGCCGATC
>CAIRWJ010000257.1 GCA_903882245.1 uncultured Microbacteriaceae bacterium
GGCGGATACGTGGGCGACGGGCTGTCGACAACCAACCTTGCGGGCCGAACTCTCGCCGACCTCATCACCGGCAAAGTGACGGCGTTGACTGAACTGCCGTGGGTGAACCACCGGTCGCCGTCGTGGGAGCCAGAGCCACTCCGATTCCTCGGTGCGAACGCCGGTCTCGTCGGAATGACGGTGGCAGACGAAGAAGAGAAGATTACGGGGCAACCGTCGATTGTTGCTCGGTTGCTTGCACCGCTCACGGGGCACTAACCAATAGCCTGAAGGAGTGAAACGGTACCTCGCTCCCGGATTTGGGCGACGCGTCGGCATCGTTATCGCAGTGATTTCGATAGTGACGCAGGTTGGAGTACTCGCGCTAGGTGGCTGGGGAATTCTCAACGTCTCGATGGTGCGGGATTGGCTCACGGTAGGGAAAGCAGCCGAAAACACTCGAATCGAAGAGTACGTCGCTCGTGCCGGACTCTCGTCGGCTGGTCGGTTTTATCTGTTGGCAGCGCATCCAACGCTTCATAGCCCGGAAACGTTCGACGAATCGTGCCCCAACCCCGAAGCGGGGATTGCGGTGCTGGGATGCTATTCCGTCGAGGACGACACGATTCATCTTCTCGACATCACGGATGACGTCTTGACGACCTTGGCGCCCGTCGTCGCGGCCCACGAGGCACTCCATGCGATTTGGACACGTTTAGACTCGCTAGAGCGGACGACGATTTCCGCGGAAATAGAACAGTCGTTCACCAGTATCAGTGACCCCAACCTTCTTGGGCGGCTTGCACCATACGGATCTCTCACGTCGTCTCAACGCGTCGCTGAACTTTTTGCAATCCTCGGCACGGAATCGGCGACCGTGACTCCTGCCCTCGAAGATTTCTACGCGCGCTATTTTGACAATCGACAGGCGTGTGTAAAACTCGCTGCGTCGTCGGCCAACACGATTGCCGAGATTTCGAGTTCCATCGAATCCGTTGGCGGACAGATCCTTGCCGTCGAACTTACGGTGAAGGATGCAGTCGCGACATATACGGGAGACAAACGAGTTCTGCAGCAGGATATCGATTCGTTCAACGCTCACGCAAATGTCCCAGGCTATTTCCCCTCATCGTCGGATTTCACACGTGAGCGAAATTCTCTTCGGCTTCGGCAAGCAGAATTAGAGAAATCGCGCGTTTCGCTCAACAAATTGATCGCACGATACAACGCTCTCGTTGAAAAATTGGCAGTGCTCAATGCTCGGGCGACGAGGCTCAACACAGCGTTGGGAATTGATGCGAGCACGATGCTGCCAGTGCCAGCCGAACCTTAAGGTTTGATGGGGAATAAATTTGCGATCTGAGTGAATTCACGGGTCGTCGGACTCCACGAGACTGCCGCGTCAGCGTTTTCGCGAACCTGAACGACGGTTGTCGCGCCAGCGATCACACTCGACATACCGGGAACGGCCAAAAGCCAACCGATCGTCGCTTCCAGCATCGTGATGCGACGTTCGGCGCAAAAA
>CAIRWJ010000258.1 GCA_903882245.1 uncultured Microbacteriaceae bacterium
CCGACGACATATTGCATCAGGTCGACGAGGTGTCCCATGAGATCACCGAGCACGCCGCTTCCCGCGAGGGCTCGAGTGAAGCGCCATGACAGAGCGCCGTTAGGTTCAGAAGAATAGTCGGCAAAGAAAGTTCCGCGAATATTCGTGATGCGACCAAGGTCACCGTCGGCAATCATCTGCTTGGCCTTTTCGATCGCGGGGGCGTGCCGGTAGTTGAACCCGATGCTCGAGACGACTCCGGCCTCGTTCGCGGCCGCTTCGACGGCGCGGGTTTCATCCGCACCTCGACCGACGGGTTTTTCAATCCAGAACGCTTTGCCCGCTTTCGCTGCGGCGATTCCGATTTCGGCGTGGAGGAAGTTCGGCGCGCAGATCGACACGACGTCGACATCGGGGTGAGCAAGCACCTCGTGATAGTCCAAGGTGGATTCGGCATACCCGAGAACTTCCTTCGCGTACTCGGCGCGCGACGGTTCGGTGTCCGCGGCGATGATGAGTTTGGGGACGATGCCCAACTCGGGATACACGACCGGAATGGCGCTGTAGGCGCGACTGTGGACCTTGCCCATCCAACCGACACTGATGAGTCCGACGCCGATTTCGGTGCGGGGGAAGGTGGTCATGGGGTGGATCCTTTCAGGGCGGTGATGTTCTGGCGAATTGCGGCGGACAAGAGTACCGAGTCGGACGACACGGCGATGAACCTAAATCCGCGATCAATGTGTCGCTGCGCGGCCTCGGCGTCGGGGGCGAGGATCCCCGCGGCAATCCCGGCGCGGTTTGTCGCGGCAAGCACCAAATCGAGCGCGGCAAGAAAGTCGGGGTGGTCGTACTGTCGGGGAATTCCGAGCGAGTAGCTGAGGTCGAGTGGGCCGACAAAGAGCATGTCAACACCATCGATTGCGGCGATCTCGTCGACGTCAGCCAGCGCACCACGGGTCTCGATCTGGATCATCGCGCACGCGTGCACCGCGCCGTCGAGGGCCGAGGTTTCAGCCCCCCACTGATTCGCACGGTTGTACGTGGCGACACCGCGATCCCCGTGTGGCGGATAAAAGAAGTGGCTGATGGCGGCGCGAACCTCATCGGCACTCGTCAGACGGGGGATCATCACACCCGCAGCTCCTGCGTCCAGTGCTCGACCGATTCGGATTCGCTCGCCGGATTCGGCGCGGACCAGAGTCGGTACCCCGTATGCGCCGGTCGCGGCGACGATCGGTGACACGATGTCGTCACCGGCTGCGCCGTGTTCACAATCCACGAGCACCCAGTCGACACCGCTCGTCGCGGCGACCTCGGCGGCGAGGACAGAGCCCAGCCCGGCGAAAACGCCGACAGTGACGTCGGGTCCATGCAGACGCTCGCGAAGTCGTCCGTAGTTCAGCGGAGTCGCCATGCGGCTATCCGTGCCAACGTTGGTTGGCAATCCCCGCCGCGTAGTCCTCGCGAACGGCGTTAAGCCACGGCTGGTCTGACACCTCGGCGGGAGCGACGTCCCACCACACCCCGGAAGCAGGCAGGTTTGCGTGGGGGATCGTGGCGACGACGATGACGACGGGTCCGGCGTTGTCACGCGTGTCGTTGAGGGCAGTGCGGAACTCGTCGGCGGTCCGAACCCGAAGTGCGTGCGCTCCGAGTCCGCGGGCGACCGCCACGAGGTCGACGTCGAGGTATCCGCCCTCGAGGCGTCCCGCGCTGTTGTTTGATTCGACCTGGTTGACCACGTTCTTCGCCGGGTCGCGATATCGGAACTCGTTGCCGTAATGGTGTCCAACGCGCCACATCTGGAGTCGTCGGATGACCTGATAGCCGTGGTTCTCTGAGATAACGATTGTCAGCGGGAGGCCTTCTTGAGCCGCCGTGACGAGTTCGGTTGGAGCCATGAGGAACGTTCCGTCTCCGATAAACGTCATGACGCGGTGAGCTGGGTCGGGCTCGGCGAATCGAACGCCGATGGCGGCAGGTAGTTCGTAGCCCATGCACGAGAATCCGAATTCGAGATGGGCAAATCGCCCGTTCGTCGCATCCCATACCTTCTGGACGTCGCCGGGAGGACCCCCCGCGCCCGCAATGAGGATGTCGCCGTCGCGGGCGTGCTCTTGCATGACACCGAGCATCTGACCCTGCGTGATGATTGCGTCAGTTCCGTCGGGGTCGTGTTCCGCGGTCTTCGGGAACAATACATCGGGGTCAATCGCAGCTGCGCGCATCGCGACCCAGCGCGACTGGCGTTCGGCGATCTCAGCCGTCCATTCCGCGGGAACCCGGTAACCCGACACTTCGGCGGTGAGGGCGGCGAGTCCGACCTTGGCGTCGGCGACAATCGTGGCAGCACCTTGCTTGACGCCGTCGAATTCGCTGACGTTGAGGCTCACGAAGCGAACGTTGGGGTTGTGGAACAATGACTGCGACGCCGTCGCGAAATCGGTCAAGCGCGTGCCGACGTGCAGAATGACATCCGCTTGCTCGACGAGTCGGTTCGTTTCGGGCGAACCCTCGAGTCCGATACCCCAGACGTGCCACGGGCCCGGGTTCTGAATGGCGCCCTTGCCACCGAACGTCTCTGCGACGGGAATTCCCGTGGCATTCGCCAGCGCTTCGAGTTCGGCGGTCGCGCCCGAATAAATGACACCGCCACCGGCGATGATGAGCGGTTTCTTCGCCGAACGCAGAATCTCCGCGACCGTGCGCACATCCTCGGCCTCGGGTTGCGGGCGGCGAATCTTCCAGTCGTGCGGTTCAAAGAACTCGACGGGGTAATCGTGAGCGTGTGACTGGATGTCCTGCGGCAACGCAATGACGACGGCACCGGTTTCGACAGGGTTCGCGAGGACGCGGAACGCCTGCGGCAGTGCAGTCAAGAGTTGCTCGGGGCGTGTGATGCGGTCGAAGAACCGAGACACGGGGCGGAATGCGTCGTTCGCCGTGATGTCAGGCGCACTAGGGTCTTCGATTTGCTGCAAGACGGGACCCTGGCGGCGCGTGGCATAAGTGTCTCCGGGAAGCAGCAGGACGGGGAGTCGGTTAACCGTGGCAAGTCCAGCCGCGGTCACCATGTTCAGTGCGCCCGGTCCAATCGATGCCGTCACGGCGAGCGCTTGGCGACGCCGTTTTGCTTTTGCAAAAGCGATGGCGGCGTGAGCAAGAGCCTGTTCGTTTCGACCCTGGATAAAGGGGAGTTCATCGTTGAATTCGTCGAGCGCCTGCCCAAGACCGGCAACGTTTCCGTGCCCGAAAATCCCAAACGCGGCGGGGATGAACCGCTCGCGAACGCCGTCGGCAACGGAATATTGCGCCGCGATGTATTTGACGAGCGCTTGGGCAACGGTCAGTCGAATGGTTTTTCCGGAGTGTGTCATGGGGTGTCCTTAGTTGTTTGTCCAGGGAGTTCCGTGCATGATCACGGTCTTGATTTCGGTCATTTCGGCGATTGCAGAACGTGGACCTTCCTTGCCGATTCCGCTCGATTTGAAACCACCGTAGGGCATCAGGTCTGCTCGCCACAATTGGGTCCAGTTGATGTGGACGACGCCGGATTCGATTTCGCGAATGGCGCGGATTGTGTTCGACATGTTGTTCGTGAACACGCCCGCCCCGAGCCCGTACGCGGTGGAGTTTGCGAGTTCGATGGCGTGTTGGATGTCTCGAGCGGTACTGACGGCCACAGCGGGTCCGAAGAGCTCGTCCTGCGCAAACGGCGAGTAGGGGTCGACGTCGGCAACGATTGCGGGTTGAATCACACTTCCGTCCTGTTCACCGCCGGTGACGAGACGAGCGCCGGCCGATATGGCCGCTCGAATGGATTCGGTGACCCGGTCAGCCTCGGCCCGAGAAATCATGCTGCCAATCGTGATCCCGTCCCCGAATGGGTCACCCACCCGAATCGCCTCAACCTTGGGGGTGAGTGACGCGATGAAGTCATCCACGATCTTCTCGTGCACGATGATGCGTTGTGCAGAGATGCAGACCTGTCCAGCGTTGATGTATCCGCCAAGCGCGATTGAGGTTGTCGCAGCGTCGATATCGGCATCGTCAAGGACGATGACCGGCCCAGAAGCACCGAGTTCGAGGGATAGCTTCTTCACGCCGGCGATTGAGGCGATGTGCTCGCCGACGTTGGTCGAACCCGTAAACGAGATCTTGCGCACGCGTCGGTCGCGAACAAGCGCGTCGCCAACATCGGAACCGCCACCTGTAACGACATTGAGGACGCCATCGGGCAGACCCGCATCGACGAAACACTGCGCGACCGCCAAAGCGGTCAACGGAGTCGCGCGCGCCGGCTTGAGAACGACCGCGTTCCCTGCAGCCAGCGCGGGGGCGATTTTGTGAAGGACGAGGAGGGCAGGGTAGTTGAACGGGGAAATCGCAACAATCACCCCGACCGGCTGGTGAATTGTGAAGCCGATCTTGTCGAATCCCGTTCCCTTGTTCGCATCGAGAGGCAACGAATCACCGTACAACTGCGAACCCTCGAAGGCGGACAATCGAATGATGTCTCCCGATCGAGAGGCTTCTCCGCGCGCCTCGAGAATCGACTTGCCGTTTTCTCGAGACATAATCTGCGCGATGTCTTCGGCACGTTCATCCGCAAGAGCCGCGGCTTTGGTCAAAATCGCGAATCGGGCGTGGGCGGGAGTCCGGCGCCATGTCTCAAAACCGACGACAGCCGCATCAATTGCTCGTTCCGCGTCGGCCGGTCGAGCGAGGGCAATGTTCCCGACGACATCGCCATTGAATGGGGACGTAACGTCTTCGCGTTCGTGGCCTTTGGCGTCAACCCATTGCCCTCCGATGAGCAGTGATTGCGCCTTCATGGACGGCCTCCGCGATGAGTCTCTGGAACGTTCCAGAATGAGCCAAACGTTACCACCGTTGGGGTCGGTTATGTACTGACAAAACTTGCAACGACGGTCGTGAGAATGGGAGCGACGACGAGCGCGGGCAACATATCGGCAACGGACACGGCTCGAAGGTTCAACAATCGGAGCCCGACACCCAGTAGCAAGACACCGCCAGTTGCCGTAAGGGTGGCGATGGATGCTCCTGGTAAGACAGAGCCGAGGGCGAAGGCTGCGAGCGTCAAAACGCCCTGCCAGATTCCGACGGGAAGGGCCGCGAAAGCGACTCCCCACCCGAGAGAGGCAGCGAAGGCGATTGATGCGAATCCGTCGAGGATGGATTTGAGCACGAGTTGGTCGATGCCCAACCCCATCCCGTCACTGAAGGCGCCGAGAATTGCCAGAGGTCCGATTGCAAAAATGAGTGAGGCGTCGACGAAACCCTGGATGAATCGATCGCGGGCGGAATTTGCTGCGCCACCCGATTTCGCACCGACTTTGGCGTGCAAGAACGATCCGAAGGTCTCGAGTCGGGCTTCGATTCCGACGAGGGAACCGATGATGCTTCCAATGAGGAGAGCGCCGACGATGATGAGGAAAGGTGCCGCTGGACCCACGGCGGCAACAAGTTCGGCATCGCCAAGCGCGGCGAGATTCAGTCCGCCCATGACCAGGGTGATGAGGCCAAGCGCATCGGTGACGACGCGGTTAGTGCGTTCCGGCAATTTTGACCCAATAGCCACGCCAATCGTGGATCCCGCCACAATTGTCCCGATGTTGATGAGTGTGCCGAGTCCGATCATGTCTCTCATTATCCCGAACGGGGCAAACGCCATGTTCACGGCCACTGTCGAACTGTCGGAAAAACCCATTTTCCCTAAACGTTTTTAAACGGCAAACTTGTAGGCATGACAACAGTTGCCCCTTCGAAAAATCTCGCTAACGACGCTATCGAATTGGTGCATCGCTGGCTCACTGCGGCAGAAACGTACCCTGCCGGTGTCAGTGCGACCCGACTGGCTGGTGTGCTGAGGGACCCAGACGGTCTCGCGTTCACTGTGGGGTTCGTCGACGGCGTGGTTCGACCGGAAGATGTGCGCGTCGCCGCGCGCACGTTGCGCGAGATCGCGCCGAGAGTCCCCGCATTCTCGCCCTGGTTCATGCGCGTCGCGGTTCGACTTGGCGGAGTTCTCGCACCGATTCTTCCGAGTGTCGTTATCCCGATTGCCCGAATCGTGTTGCGAAAAATGGTGGGCCACCTCATCGTCGACGCGACCCCTTCAAAACTCGGTTTGGTCATTTCGAAACTAAAGAAGCCGGGTGTCCGACTCAACATCAACCTATTGGGTGAGGCCGTGCTCGGTGAACGCGAAGCAGCGAAACGCTTGGAGGGAACGACCGCCCTCCTTCAACGCGACGATGTCGACTACGTGTCCATCAAGGTGTCGGCGACGGTTGCACCGCACTCGCCTTGGTCATACGACCAGAACGTCGCACACGTCGTCGAGCGCCTCCTCCCGCTCTACAAACTTGCGGCCAAGGGCAAGAATCCGACGTTCATCAATCTCGATATGGAAGAGTTCAAAGACCTCGACATCACCCTTGCGGTTTTCACCCAAATTTTGGACCGAACCGAATTTGCGAAACTCGAAGCCGGAATCGTGCTGCAGGCATATTTACCCGATGCTCTCGGCGCGATGATGCACCTGCAAAAGTGGTCGGCGGCACGTCGCGCCCGAGGTGGTGCGGCGATCAAGGTGCGCGTCGTAAAGGGTGCGAACTTACCCATGGAACGCGTCGAGTCGGCTGTGCACGATTGGCCACTCGCGACGTGGTCGACCAAGCAGGAGAGCGACACGAACTACAAGCGGGTGATCAACTACGCTCTCAAGCCCTCGCGGATTGGGAATGTGCGCATCGGTGTGGCCGGGCACAACCTGTTTGATATCGCCTATTCGTGGCTCCTCGCCCAGACGCGCGGAGTTCAATCGGGAATCGAATTCGAGATGCTCCTGGGAATGGCACCGGGTCAAGCCGAAGCGGTCAAGCGCGACGTCGGTGGGCTGCTGTTATACACGCCCGTCGTTCACCCCGCCGAATTCGACGTCGCGATCGCATACCTGATTCGACGACTCGAGGAAGGCGCAAGCGACGACAACTTCATGTCGGCGGTCTTCGAATTGTCACACAATGAGGCCCTTTTCGAGCGCGAAAAGAATCGCTTTCTCGCCTCTCTCGAGGCCCTTGACACCAAAGTTCCCGCGTCGAACCGTGTCCAGGATCGCCGCACGAAACAAGCACCGATGCCAACGGATTCATTCCGCAATGCGGCCGATACTGACCCTGCCATTGCTGCGAACCGCGAATGGGGTGCTGCGATTATCGCGCGCATCGATAAATCGAAGGCCGGGGAAAAGACCGTCACGGCAAACCTCGTGAAGACCACGAATCAACTCGAAGGCGTTATCGCGCGGGCAACTACTAAAGGTGCAGCGTGGAGCAAACTTCCCGCTGTCAAGCGCGCGGCAATCCTGCACAAGGCGGGTGAAATGCTCGAAGCACGACGCGCCGAATTGATGGAGGTCATGGCGAGCGAAACGGGAAAGACGCTCGACCAATCCGACCCCGAAGTCACCGAGGCGATTGATTTCGCGCACTACTACGCGGAAAGCGCGAAGGTGCTCGAGTCGATGGACGGGGCGACGTTCACTCCCGCCAGGCTGACGGTCGTCGCACCGCCGTGGAACTTTCCCGTGGCGATTCCCGCGGGTTCAACCCTCGCCGCCCTCGCCGCCGGCTCTCCCGTGATCATTAAGCCCGCGACCCTTGCCCGCCGCAGCGGTGCGGTGATGGTCGAGGCGTTATGGGCCGCGGGTGTCCCACGCGATGCATTGCAGTTGGTGGCGTTCACTGACCGATCACTGGGTTCGAAGTTGGTGGCTGACCCACGCGTTGAGCGAGTCATTCTCACCGGAGGATACGAGACGGCGGAGGCCTTCCGGGAACTTCGTCACGACCTGCCGCTTCTCGCCGAAACGAGCGGCAAGAATGCGATCATCGTGACGCCGAGCGCTGACCTCGATCTTGCCGTCAAAGACATCATCTCTTCGGCGTTCGGTCACTCCGGGCAAAAGTGTTCCGCCGCGTCGCTCGTCATTCTGGTCGGATCGGTCGCGACCTCCGACCGTTTCCGAAACCAACTCGTTGACGGTGTTACGAGCCTGAAAGTCGGGTACCCGTCTGATCCAACCACCCAGATGGGACCAATCATCAGCCCGGCTGACGGGAAACTACTGTCCGCGTTGACGACACTTGGTCCCGGCGAATCGTGGCTGGTCGAACCAGCGAAACTGGATAAGTCCGGTCAGTTGTGGACTCCTGGCGTGCGCGACGGTGTCGCCGCTGGAAGCGAGTTTCACCTGACCGAGTACTTCGGGCCAATTCTGGGCATCATGACGGCACGAACGCTGGACGAGGCGATTGGGATGGTGAACGCAATCGATTACGGACTCACCTCGGGATTGCACTCGCTGAATTCTGAAGAGATCGAAAGGTGGCTCGACAACGTTGACGGCGGAAACCTTTACGCCAATCGAGGAACGACAGGCGCAATCGTGCAACGACAGCCGTTCGGTGGCTGGAAGAAATCTGCGGTTGGGGCGGGGGCGAAGGCCGGAGGACCGAACTACTTGTTCGGGCTCGGTTCGTGGGTGGACGCCGAAACCCGCGCCCGCGGTGCGGACGTCACCGTCGATCGTGTTCAAGCGCTGCTCGCGGCGCTTCCCGAGTTTGACACCGTGACAGTGTCAGGTCGCAGTTGGCTGACGCGCGCCGCACGTTTCGATGAAGAAGCGTGGCACAACGAGTTTGGGAACGCTCGAGACGTCTCCAACGTCGGTGTTGAACGCAACGTTTTTCGCTATCGCCGATTCCCCGAACCCGTCATCGTTCGATTCTCGGACGGTGCGGAGCCCACCGAATTCTTGCGGGTGCTACTTGCGGCTTTCCGTGCGGGGCAAATCCCTCTGGTTTCAGCTTCGGCGTGGCTCGAAAACAAAATCGTTCGATCGTTGGGAGAACTAGGCATGTCTGTTGAAATTCAAACCGAACATGAATGGCAAGAGGCCCTCGGTCGACGCGAAGAGGAACTTTCGGGCCAGCGTATTCGGCTCGTCGGGGGGTCACCCGCGGCGATCACGATGGCGACGGGCGGGCGTCCCGACCTATCCATCTGGGCCGGGCCAGTGGTGACTGCCGGTCGAATTGAGATGCTCCCGTTCCTTCGCGAACAGGCGGTCAGCATCACCGCACACCGATTCGGAACACCAAATCATCTGACCGATGACATCAAACTGGGGCTTTAAAAGCGGAAGGCCCCCGACAAGACGGGGGCCTCGAGTGGTGGCTCCGACGGGCGTCGATCCCGTGACCTCTCGATTTTCAGTCGAACGCTCTACCAACTGAGCTACAGAGCCAAGGAGTTTGTCGCTCCTAGACAAAAGAGCCTCTCGCGAAAGAGACTCTGACGTCCGCGACCCTGACGGGA
>CAIRWJ010000259.1 GCA_903882245.1 uncultured Microbacteriaceae bacterium
CTCTCAATCGGCGCCGGTGATAAATCCGGCCCCTGTGACTCCGTCCACTCCCGCCGCTCCTGCGGCCGTTGTTGCCGAACCTGAAGTTGTGGCGCCGGTTACATCGGTTGTCGCGCCCGTTGCCGTCACGGCGCCGGTGGCGTCAAACGTCGAGCCAGGGACATTGGCCGAAATCCTCGACGTGTGGCCCGCGATCCTTGAAGACCTCGAGTCGTCGAAGGGCTCGTGGGTTGTCGTGAACTCGGCCCGCCCGGTGGTTTTGGAAGGGGACGTGCTCACACTCGAATTCTCTGAGCACATGTGGGTTGATCGCTTCAAAGAGAAACCGACGAGTGGCAAAGCCGTATTCGAAGATCTGCGCGAGGCGATCCTGGGCGCACTCGGAGTGCGCCTCCGATTCGTTCCGCGCCTCGGCACGATGCCAGGTACGAGTTTGACAGCACCCGTGACACCCGTCTCGTCGGTCCCGATTGAACCGGTGGCGCCCGCCGTTGAGAGCCTTGTAGAGACCCCTGATGACGACGCCCCGACAACCAAGATGGAGCCCGTCGAAATCCCCGAAACCGTCGTGGCCAAAGAAGTGTCAACTGAATCGGTAGAACGCCGTGGCGAATCCGTAATCCGCGAAATGCTCGGAGCGACGCTGATTGCCAACATAGATGACGCGTCAACACCGCACGCCCGCACCGCACCGGCCGATGACACTCCTGCAATCTTTGACATCGACCCGACGCCGCGTGAGGGCGACCAATAACGATGTACGAGGGCATACTTCAAGAACTGATTGACGAATTCGGCCGGCTTCCGGGCATCGGACCGAAATCGGCGCAACGCATCGCGTTCCACATCATCCAAACGGAATCGTTTGACCCTGCTCGTCTTGCGGAACTTCTTCGAACCGTAAGGGATAGTGTCAAATTCTGTGTCACGTGCGGAAACGTGTCCCAAGACGCCGAATGCGCGATTTGCCGTGACCCACGGCGTCGACGTGATCAGATTTGCGTTGTTGAAGAAGCTAAAGACGTCGTTGCAATCGAGCGGACCCGAGAATTCACGGGCCTGTACCACGTGCTGGGTGGTGCGATCAGTCCCATTGACGGAATTGGTCCCGATCAGCTCCGCATCGCACCGTTGTTGGAAAGACTCCGGGACACATCGATCACCGAGATCATCCTCGCCACCGACCCGAACGTCGAAGGCGAAGCAACCGCTACCTATTTGTCGCGACTGATCGGACCGCTGGGAATGATTGTGTCACGACTCGCGAGCGGATTGCCCGTCGGCGGCGACCTCGAGTACGCCGATGAAATCACACTGGGTCGGGCCTTTGAGGGTCGCACTCGAATAATCCAGCCCTAAATTTGGATAGAATTTCCCCAATTGGTGGGCAACGACGCGACCGCCTTCGTCTGACCCTCGAACGAGAGAAAACCCGTGTCCCTCATTGTGCAAAAGTTTGGTGGCTCTTCGGTCGCTGATGCTGAAAGCATCATGCGCGTGGCCCGTCGAATCGTTGCGACACGTGAGTCGGGACATGATGTCGTCGTCGCAGTATCTGCGATGGGGGACACCACCGACGAACTCGTCGACCTCGCCCATCAGATCACCGATTCGCCCGACCCGCGCGAACTCGACATGCTCCTCACCACGGGCGAGCGAATCTCGATGGCGCTGCTGGCGATGGCGATCAAAAGTCTTGGACACGAAGCGCGCTCGTACACGGGAAGTCAAGCAGGAATGATGACGACAGCACAGCATGGAGCTGCTCGAATCGTTGATGTGTCCCCCGATCGAATCCGTGAAGCTCTTGACGACGGCGCAATCGCCATCGTTGCTGGCTTCCAGGGATTCAACCGCGATTCCAAGGACATCACGACTCTTGGCCGAGGGGGGAGTGACACGACAGCGGTCGCCCTCGCGGCGGCACTTGACGCCGAAGTGTGTGAAATCTATACGGATGTTGACGGTGTTTTTAGCGCTGATCCGCGAATTGTGCCCAAGGCGCACAAAGTTGACCGTGTCACGTTTGAAGAGATGTTGGAACTCGCCGCCGCAGGCGCCAAAGTATTGCATATTCGCGCCGTCGAATACGCGCGTCGGCACGGTGTGACCATTCACGTCCGTTCGAGTTTTGCGGACACAGAAGGTACGTTCGTCATTGCAGATAGGGGAGAAAACATGGAAGAACCCATCATCACCGGTGTTGCCGGCGACCTGTCCGAGGCCAAAATCACCGTCATCGGCGTCCCCGATATTCCCGGTAAAGCCGCAGAGATCTTCACCATCGTTGCGGGCACCGGAGCGAACATTGACATGATTGTGCAAAACGTGTCGGCTCAGGCCACCGCCCTGACCGATATCTCGTTCACACTTCCCAAAACCGATGGCGAAAAGACCCTCCAAGCGCTTCGCGCCGCCCAGGATAAGGTCGGCTTCAGCGAAGTCGCTTTCGACGACAACATCGGCAAACTCTCTGTCGTCGGTGGCGGTATGCGCACCAACGCCGGCGTATCGGCACAACTTTTCACTGCACTGTTTGAGGCCGGCATCAATATGGAAATGATCTCGACCTCAGAGATTCGTATCTCTGTCATCACGCGCGGCGAGGACCTCACGCGTGCCATGCAGGTCGTGCACACCGCGTTCGGGCTCGACGGAGACGTCGAGGCCGTGGTCTACGCGGGAACGGGCCGATAATGGGCGATCGTATCGGTGTTGTCTGAGCGACCGGTCAGGACGGTGCCGTCGTTCGTCAACACCTGTCCGATCGGGCTTTCCCCATCGACGAAATTCGATTTTTTGCATCCTCTCGAAGCGCGGGCACTGTGCTCTCGTTCGAGGGTAAAGACATCATCGTTGAGGACACAGAAACGGCTGACCCGACCGGACTCGACATCGCCATCTTCTCGGCGGGAGCGACTTTGTCGAAGGCTCAGGCTCCGCGGTTCGCTGCTGCGGGCGTCACGGTCATCGACAATTCCAGCGGGTGGCGAATGGACCCCGAAGTTCCTCTCGTCGTCTCAGAGGTGAACCCGCACGCGATTGCTGACGCGGTCAGGGGAATCATCGCGAACCCCAACTGCACGACGATGGCGGCGATGCCAGCACTGAAGCCACTCGATCGGGAAGCGGGCCTCATACGGCTTCAGGTATCGACGTACCAGGCGACCTCGGGTGCCGGTCTCTCGGGCGGCGCTGAACTGTTCGATCAGGTTGCCGCGACCACAGGGCAAGACCTGATGGGCCTCATTCACAGCGGTCGCGCCGTTGAATTCCCGAAACCTGAGAAATTCCCTCGCACCATCGCTTTCAATGTCATTCCGCAGGCGGGAAACTTTGTCGATGACGGACTGGGCGAAACGGACGAGGAAAAGAAGCTTCGCAACGAAACCCGCAAGATTCTGGAACTGCCGAATTTGCTCGTGTCCGGAACCTGCGTTCGTGTGCCAGTTTTCACGGGGCATTCCTTGTCGATCCACGCGCAGTTCGATCGCCCCATCACGCCGGAGCGCGCGCGCGAAATTCTCGCGACGGCTCCCGGAGTAACACTCATGGATGTACCGACGCCGCTCGATGCTGCGGGGATTGACCCCAGCCTCGTCGGTCGAATCCGTCAGGACCAATCGTTCGACGACGGAACGGGACTGGTGATGTTCGTGTCCAACGACAACCTTCGCAAAGGCGCCGCGCTAAACGCCGTTCAGATTGCCGAATTGGTTGCCGACCAAAAGGGACTTCGCTAACTCTTTCGCATCGATTTGATGGTGCGGAGAGTAAGTTGCGTGACCGCGTAAATCAGCACGGCCGCCAACAGTGGGTTTGCCCATTCAACCGGTGTGATTGTGGCCAGCCAGACGCCCAGTGTGGATGCAATCGCCATCGGAATCCCGAGCGATATTCCGGCTTTCCAATTGACCGCGCCGGCTCGTGCTGAACCAATCGTCCCTGAAATCGCCGCGGGAAACATGGCGATGAGAGACAGCGCTTTCGCCGTGAGATCGCTTACTCCGAACCCGATCACGAGCAGGGGCACAATCAGCAGACCCCCACCGACACCCAAAAGTCCGGCGACGAATCCCATCGCGGCACCGGATGCAATCAAAACGAGAACGGTCGCTGTGGACCATTCGAGGTGGCTATTGCGATCGGGCAACTGGTACAAAACCTGGATCGCGGCGATGAGCAAGATGGTGATGAAAATCCACCGAACGGTAATGGTGTTCCACGTTCGAAGCGCCCATGCACCGAGGGGTGCGGTGATCGTCGATCCGATTGCGATGATGAGGCCGAATGCCGTTTGGTCCCATGGCACACTTCCTGAGAACAAAAACGAAGACGCCGCGACGAGGGAGGTGGGAATAATCGCAACGAGCGAGGTGACGGATGCCTGACGCTGATCGGCCTGCACCACCAAAATGAGCAAGGGGACGATGATGATACCGCCGCCGACGCCGAAGAATCCCGCGAAGACTCCTGCGATTAGACCGATGGCCGTATAGGCGATCACGCGGGGCGCAACGGTTTCAGTGGGCACAAATTCAGCCTACTGGCGCGGATAGGATGGATGGGTGACCAAGATTGTTGACGTCGTCCTCGTAGGTGGGGGCATCATGAGTGCCACGCTTGGTTCGCTTCTTCGGAGGCTCGAGCCCAACTGGACCATTTCGTTGTTCGAGCGCGGTCCCGGACTTGCCCCCGAATCCTCGGACCCCTGGAATAACGCTGGTACAGGCCACTCGGCATTGTGCGAATTGAATTACACGCCAGAACAGCCAGACGGCAGCGTCGTGACGACGGGTGCAATCAAGGTCAACGAAGAATTCCAGTTGTCGCGAGAGTATTGGTCCGCGTTGGTTAATGACGGAACAATCCCGGACCCGTCTTCGTTTCTCGTCCCCGTTCCGCACATGTCGTTCGTGTGGGGCGCTGACAATGTCGCGTATCTCAAGACCCGTTACGAAGCGTTGAAAAATCACCCCCTTTTCCCGGGAGCGGAATTCACGGATGACCCAAAAGTCATTCACCAGTGGGCTCCTCTTGTCATGCCCGGTCGATCGAAATCCGAGCTGGTGGCGGCGACGCGTTTTCAGAACGGCACCGATATTGACTTCGGCGCGCTGACAAAAATTCTTGTCGACTCGATTGCAGGCCCCAAGACCGAGGTTCATGTCAATCATTCGGTTCGATCGATTCGACGTCGCAAGGACGGTTTGTGGAACGTGGTTGTGCGTAATGAGATTGGTCGCACCCCGTCCACGGTTGTCGCCAAATTCGTGTTCGTTGGAGCCGGCGGTCATGCCCTCAACCTCTTGCAGCGCGCTGGTATCCCCGAAGTTCGAGGCTATGCGGGATTCCCCGTGTCCGGGCAGTTTTACCGATGCGATAACCCCGAGGTCGTCGCCCGGCACAACGCGAAGGTCTACGGCAAATCGGCGGCTGGCGCCCCACCGATGTCTGTTCCTCACCTTGACACTCGTGTTGTTGATGGCCAGTCGAGCCTGCTCTTTGGTCCTTACGCGGGATTCACGCCCAAATTCCTCAAGGCGGGATCGTGGTGGGACCTTCCCCGCTCGATTCGCTTCGGGAACATCATCCCGATGCTCGCGGTTGCATTAACAAACCTCGGTCTCATCAAGTACCTCGCGACCGAGGTTTTTGCAGGACGCGCTAAGCGCATGGCAGCGTTACGGGAATACTTTCCCAAGGCAAACCCCGCTGACTGGTATGGATATTCCGCAGGGCAGCGCGTTCAGGTCATCGCCAAAGATGCCGACAAGGGCGGTGTCCTGAAGTTTGGTACCGAAGTGGTTTCCCACGCCGACGGATCAATTGCCGGGCTTCTCGGTGCCTCGCCGGGGGCGTCCACGGCGGTCGCCGCGATGCTCAACGTTCTCGCAACCTGCTTCCCGTCCAAGATGTCCTCGTGGGGCACAAAGATCTCTGCGCTCGTTCCGTCTTATGGAACGGCACTTGCAACCGATTCTGCCGCCGCACGCGCCTCACTGAAGCGCACGGCCGCCGTCCTCGGTATTCGCTAGTTTCTTTGCCCGGGCGATCCACGTAACCTGCGATGGCGCCGATTCACCCCGGACTGTGACGGTAATCACGCGGACGTATAGACCGCTACGGCTTGGTTTCCGCAACTCAACCCTTGGGGTGGCCGAACGGGAATCGGGCCATACAGTGAACCCCCGGTCTTTGTATTTGCTCGTGTGCACAATGAAATCGATGACAGGCGCCCCACCGGAATCCCCAACTCGCCATCCCACGGTGACGTGTTTTCGCGTTGCACTAATGACGGCGACATCGACCGGCGCGTTTGGCGGACGGACGACTGGTGGTGGGTCCACGAACGGAGGATCCACAATGGGTGGGTCTACGACTGGTGGGTCTACGACTGGTGGGTCTACGACTGGTGGGTCTACGACTGGTGGGTCTACGACTGGTGGGTCTACGACTGGTGGGTCTACGACTGGTGGGTCTAGCATGGGCGGTTCTACGACGGGTCGCGAGATTGGCGTCACAAATGCAGATTGTTGCGCGACGCTTTCACCAACGGCATTGACCGCCGCAACGGTTATGCGATATTCGACACCGTTGGTGAGTCCGGGCACTGAAGCACTCGTGATGGGGCTATCGAATTCTGCAATGGCGACGGTCTCCCTCCAGATGCGAATGCGATAACCAGTAATGGGGTCTCCGCCGTCGTTCGATGATGCAGACCAATTGAGTTCCACACCACCGTCGGTCGGGGTGGTATTCAGCAATGTCGGTGGATCGGGAACAGTAGCCGGAGTGACGAGAGCCGATTCTGACGCGACGCTGTCGCCGACGGAATTGATGGCGCTGACTGAAACCGAATAGGTGGTTCCGTTTTCAAGCCCTTGAATTGAGTACGGCGATTCCGTGGTGATGAAACTTGTTGGCTGTTGGTTGCCTGCTCGAACCTGCACTCGATAGCCGGTGATGGGGTCTCCGCCGTCGTTGACTGGAGCGTCCCATGCGACATTCGCCGCTGAATCTTGCCTGCGGGCGGTAATCGTGAGAGGCGGCCCGGGAACCGTCGCGGGTGTTACCTCAGTGGATTCGGACGCGACACTATCGCCGACAGAATTGATGGCGCTGACTGAAACCGAATAGGTGGTTCCGTTTTCAAGCCCTCGAATTGAGTAAGGTGATCCCGCGGTGACGAAACGCGTTGGTGGTTCGTTGCCCTTCCTTACCCGCACTAGATAGCCGGTGATGGGGTCCCCGCCGTCGTTGACTGGTGCGTCCCATGCCACGTCAGCCCCTTGATTCTGCCGCAGGGCGTTAATTGTGAGAGGTGGGTCGGGAACCGTCGCGGGTGTAACGAGGGCCGAATCGGACGCGACGCTCTCACCAACAGTATTGACCGAAGTCACAAAAACCCGATACTCCGTACCGTTATTCAGTCCAGCCATAACAATGCTCGTACTGGTCGTCTCGACCTCAGTAACGACGACGGACTCCCTCCAGATGCGAACGTGATACCCGGTGATGGGGTCTCCGCCGTCGTTGACTGGTGCGGTCCATGAGACTCCCGCCCCTGAATTCCTCCGCAGGGCAGTAATCGTGCTAGGCGCATCGGGAACAGTAGCCGGAGTGATGAGAGCCGATTCTGACGCGACGCTGTCACCGACCGAATTGATGGCGTTGACCGAAATGGAGTAAGTGGTTCCGTTCTCGAGTCCCCGAATTGCGTAAGGCGATTCCGTGGCAATGAATCGTGTTGGCGGTTCGTTGCCCTTCCTCACCTGCACGCGGTAGCCGGTAATGGGGTCTCCGCCGTCGTTCAACGGTCCATCCCATGCGATTTCCGCCCCGTGATCTCGTCGCAGGGCAGTGATCGCACGAGGCGCATCGGGAACAGTAGCTGGAGTGACGTACGCGTGATCTGATGGCCCGCCAGTCCCGACCGTGTTCGTCGCGGAGACGACGATCGCGTACATCACACCGTTGGTGAGATCGTCGAGCGTGATGGAGGTGTCGGAGGTAGTCGACTCCGAGACAATGTTTGGCCCCCGCGTCACACGGACGAGGTAGGAAACAACGTCGTCTCCACCGTTATCCGTCGGTGGTGTCCAGACGACGACAGCACCGCGGTTTGATCTGTGTGCCGAGTCGATTCGAGGTGTCGACGGTGTCGTCGCGGGCGTCACAGAAGCGCTCGGTGCGGAGGGCTTTGATGCTCCTACTGTGTTGTGCGCAACAACCTGAATTGTTTGCGAAATCCCATTGGGTAATCCGGAAATGGTGCAAGTTTCTGCGGTCGACTCGCATGTTTTCCCGCTGGGGGATGCCGTCGCACGGTAACCCGTGATCGGCACACCACCGTCGCCACGAGGTGTCCACGTCACCGTGACGGCGGTATTGCCTCGTGTCACGAGCGGGGTCGTTGGCGCATCCGGAACTGTCCTCGGCATACCGGAGGTCAGTGTTGCCTGGCTTACCCCGGCGGCAGAGCGTGCGACAACCGAGATCGAGTAGGTGGTTCCGTTGTTCAAGCCTCGAATTGTGCACGTGGTTCCGCTTGATGAACACGACGCCGAAGAGGCTCCGGCGCTAGCGGACACGGTGTATTCGAGAATTGGTTCGACTGACCCACCGGAATTCCATGCGACGATCAGCGACGAGTCCGATTCTTGGATTCCCGTGATGACAGGCGCATTTGGTTCGGGTGCAACGGTAAAGGTCTCGACACCCCGTGTTCCCGCGAAACCGGCGCCGAGTGTCCCGTTGGACAACCACAGTGACGTTGCCGAGAATCCCGCGCTGAGCTGCGTCGTTCCTAGTCGACGCAAATCGGTCAGTCGAAACGATGCAATCCGCGGTCCTGCTGGGCTGTCGGTCGTCGCGTACAACGTTCCGGTTGAGTCGTCGACCACAAGATTGCGCGCCCCGATTTCACCAGTGTTCAAGGTCGCCGATCCGATCACTGTTTGGGTCGGGATATCAATCGCCGTGATTCGACCAGGAGTTGCATCAGTTCCCAAATAGGCGGTATTCCCCACCACAACCGGATCCATCAACGTCGGCGTCTCCGCGGGAAGTGCCACCACCGAGCCGACAACAAGTTTGTTCCGCGTGACGGAGACCAATTTGATCGGATTCGTGTTGACCGCCGCGAGTAAATCGCTGCCGTTTGCTATGAATGCGGTGATCTCTTTGAGACCCGTTGCCAGTTTGGAACTGTATTCCATGTTTCCGGTGGAGGTGTCGAACTTCATGACCTTTGCCGGATTTTGGTTGGTACCGATGATGTAGGAGTCTGCGGCTGAGTTGAACGCCAACGCGCGAATGAGCGTCTCGTCGGATGCCAGTGTTCGGCTCGAGATTCGAGTCCCGGTCGCCAAATCAAATGTGGTGATTCGGTTTCCCAAACCCGTCCGGCGGCTGCTAAAAACAGCCACGTTGGTCAGTGGTGAATAGAGACCTGCTATCGACCC
>CAIRWJ010000260.1 GCA_903882245.1 uncultured Microbacteriaceae bacterium
CGGGTGACGACGCCGTCCGCGGAATCGTCTGTGGTGCATCGAACTTCGAGGTCGGCGACAAGGTCGTCGTGACGCTGCCCGGTGCGGTCTTGCCCGGTCCGTTCCCCATCGCGGCGCGAAAGACTTACGGTCACGTGTCTGACGGAATGATTGCGTCGGCGAAAGAACTCGGGCTCGGCGACGAACACAACGGAATCCTCCGCCTCTCTGAAATGGGCCTCGACCCCGAGGTCGGAACCGACGCCATCGAACTTCTCGGCTTGAGCGACTTCGCGGTCGAAATCAACGTCACGCCCGACCGCGGATACGCGATGTCGATCCGCGGCGTTGCCCGCGAATACGCCCACGCGACGGGAGTCGACTTCCGCGATCCCGCGGCGGCCGTCACCGTCACCCCGGGCTCAGGTTTCTCGGTCACGATTGACGACAAAGCGCCGATTCGCGGTGTCGTCGGGTGCACCGGCTTTGTCACTCGTGTCGTGCGCGGTCTCGACCGCTCGCGCCGAACTCCGCCGTGGATGATCAAGCGCCTCGCGCTCATGGGAATCCGCTCGATTTCACTTCCCGTCGACATTTCCAACTACGTCATGATGGAACTCGGTCAGCCGACCCACACTTACGACCTCAACAAGTTGACCGGAGGCATTACCGTTCGTCGGGCGACGAAGGGCGAAAAACTTACGACTCTCGACGAGCAGGTTCGTGCGCTGTCCGAGGAAGACCTTCTCATCACCGACGAATCGGGCCCGATCGGGCTGGCTGGTGTCATGGGTGGCGCGACGACGGAAATCGATGACGCCTCGACTGACGTCCTCATCGAAGCCGCAACGTTCGACCCGGTCACCATCGCGCGAACGGCCCGCCGTCACAAACTCCCCAGCGAGGCATCGAAGCGATTCGCACGTGGAGTTGACCCGCTCGTTTCCCGCGCCGCGGCCCAGCGCGTCGTCGACCTGCTCGTCGAACTCGGCGGGGGGACAGCCGATTCACTCGGCACCGACCTCGTTGAGTTCGAGCCGCGCCCCGCGATTCACCTACCCGCCGACTTCACCGCGAAACTCATCGGCGTCGAGTACTCGGTTGCAGAAATCGAAACCGTTCTGACCGACATCGGTGCCACGACCGCCAAGGCGAAAGACGGCTGGACCGTCACGCCGCCGTCGTGGCGACCCGACCTGGTCGATGCGCCTGGGCTCGCCGAGGAAGTCGCCCGAATTCACGGCTACGACCGAATCCCGTCCGCAATCCCCGTCGCACCGCCCGGTAGGGGGCTGTCGCGATCACAGGCCGCGAGACGCCGTGTCGCACAGGTGCTCGCCGGGGCTGGATTGACCGAGGTTCTGGCTTACCCGTTCGTCAGCACCGAACACAATGTGCTGTTCGGCACCGTTGACGGAACGGCCGTTCCCGAGATGACTCTCGCGAACGCGCTCGACCCGAGCGTCGCGCAACTGCGACGATCGCTTCTTCCCGGAATCCTCGACATCGCCACGCGCAATGTTGCCCGCGGGCTCACTTCGCTGGCGATATACGAGCTCGGCTCGGTGTTCCAGCCAACAGGCAAAACTGGTTCGGCGTCAATCCCCATCGGAAACGTGCGCCCCGACGTCGCCACGCTCGACGGCCTTTACGACAGTGTTCCGGCGCAGCCGTGGCACGTGTCCGCGGTGTTCGTCGGACCGGTGACCACCAAGCAGCCCGGCCAAACCGCCGTGGCTTCGGGGCTCGGCGAAGCTATCGACGCGGTTCACGCCGTCGCGATCGCTGTAGGTGTCGACGTCGAGATTCGACAAGGGTCACACCACGCGTTCCACCCCGGCCGCTGCGCCGAGGTCTTTGTGGGGGATGCGTCGGTCGGGTTCGCTGGTGAAGTGCTGCCGAGCATCGCCCTGTCGCTCGACCTTCCCCGAGTGGTCTCTGCTTTTGACCTCGACCTCGATGCCATGATCGCCGCGGTACCCGACCACGTCGTCGCGACTCCGGTACTCGTGTTCCCCGCCGCGACCCAGGACGTGTCACTCGTCGTCGACCAGTCCATACCCGCCGCCAACGTGCGAGTCGCAATCATTGATGGCGCCGGCGAACTTCTCGAGAGCGCCGTCCTCGTCGATGACTATCGCGGAGCTGGGCTCGAGGAAAACCAGAAATCGTTGACCTTCGCGCTGCGATTCCGCGCAGCGGATCGGACACTCACGCAACAGGATGCGACCGACGCCAAGCTGGCGGGCGTCGCTGTCGCCACGTCCCGCCACAACGCGACGATTCGGGAATAGTCGTGGCTCTGCGCGTTGCAGTCGCCGGTGCCAGCGGTTACGCGGGCGGCGAACTCGTGCGGCTCCTCGCTAGCCACCCTGAACTCGATGTTGTGACGGTCACCGCGAATTCGAATGCGGGCAAACCGCTCGGGTCGCTGCACCCGCACCTGTCGAGCCTCGGGCTGACTCTGCAGGAAACTTCGCGTGATGTTGTGAACGGCCACGATGTCGTGTTCCTTGCTTTGCCGCACGGGATGTCGGGACAACTCGGCGATGCGATTGACGCGCAGCTTGTCGTCGACTGCGGCGCGGACCATCGGCTAACCTCGGCCGACGATTGGGCGCAGTTTTACGGCGGTGATTTCGCGCAGCCGTGGGTTTACGGAATGCCGGAACTTGGGGCGCAACGTGATTTGCTGCGCGACGCCGATCGAATCGCGGTTCCC
>CAIRWJ010000261.1 GCA_903882245.1 uncultured Microbacteriaceae bacterium
ATGTCAATCCGCGACAACGTGCTGGCGGGTTACAAGCTCAACAGCGACCGAATGTCAAAGTCAGACCAAGACGGCATCGTCGAATCCTCACTCAAGAGTGCGCACTTGTGGAAAGAGGTCAAAAATCGTCTCGACAAGCCGGGCGGCGGTCTGTCCGGTGGGCAGCAACAACGCCTATGCATTGCGCGCGCAATCGCGGTTCGACCTCGCGTGCTTCTGATGGACGAACCGACGTCGGCACTCGACCCAATCTCGACCCAGGCAATTGAGGACCTCGTGTCGCAATTGAAGAACGACTACACAATCGTCATCGTGACGCACAACATGCAGCAAGCCGCTCGCGTATCCGACCGAACAGCGTTTTTCAACATCGCAGGAGAAGGCGATCCGGGAAAACTCATCGAATTCGACGACACATCCGTGATCTTCTCGAACCCGACTCAGAAGAACACCGAGGACTACATTTCGGGTCGATTCGGATAACTATCGCGTTGTCAGAGCCTCGAACTCGGGGTGACGTCGAATCACGACGGGGACAAATGGGCACACCCCGACGATTCGATATTCCGTGTTGTCGCGAAACCATTCGAGAACGGAAACGACCAATTCGGTGCCAGCACCTGTATTGCGCATTGTTGGAAGCACCTCGGTGTGAAAAAGGCGTGCCACACCGTCGGTGACCTCGAAATCCACCCACCCGACGGGGACGCCATCGCGCAGACCCGTGATGCGCTCGTTCTCAACGCGTAAATCCACGACGTTCCCTAGTGTGCAGCGGCAGCAGCCTCGGCTGCCTCTTGGTGGCCGCTCTTGTCTCGAAGGGGTTCCGCTTTGACGAACCACGACAGAACAAACGCGATGATGGATATGACCAATGCAACGAAATACACGGACTGCGCTGACAGCGCGAAGCCTTCAACGAACGGCGCTTTGAGTACATCGGCGGCTCCATTGAGGAATGATGTGTTTCCACTCAGAGAGTCCGCCAAGGATTCCGGGTTTGACGAGGAATTGGTGAACATCTCGATGATGCCCGCGTTGGCGGGATCATTGATAATCGCCGGGTCGTTAAGAGCCGCTCCGATCTGTGCTTGCGTGTCTGATCGACTGAAAATGTCCTTGAGAGCATCGGGAATTTTGCCAAACAATACTGAAAACAACACAGCAGTCCCGAGTGTGCCACCGATTTGGCGGAAGAATGTCGCACCGGCGGTCGCAACCCCCACCTGACGGGGCTCGACAGCGTTTTGGCTAGCAATTGTCAAAGTCTGCATCATCAGTCCGAGCCCTGATCCCACGATTAACATTCCGATCATGAGAAACCAGAGGTCGGAATCCTTGTTGATTTGGACAAGCCACACGAATGCCACGACAAGCAGTCCGGTGCCGAAAATCGGGAGTGCCTTGTAGCGCCCCGTTTTGGAGATCACCCGCCCACCGATCGCGGTGGCCATCATGATTCCCAGGACCATCGGCAGCATTTGAATTCCACTCTCTGTAGGAGTGGATCCAACGACCAGTTGAAGGAACAGCGGGATGGTCATCATGGCACCGAACATCGCGAATCCAACAAGAATTCCCGGGACGGTAATTTGAGTGAAGGTCGTTGATTTGAACAGTGACAGTGGAATCAGTGCGGCGTCGCCCATACGAGCCTCGGCGACAATGAAGCCAACAATGCCCAGGATGCCGAGGGTGTACATCATGATCGAATTCCACGAGAGCCAGCCCCACTCGCGGCCCTGTTCTGCGACGAGGAGAAGCGGAACAACGGCGAGGATGACGGTGACAACCCCAATCCAGTCAATCTTGACGTTGTGCTTTATTTGCGGGACGTGCAGGAATCGCCACACCATGTATAGGGCAATTGCGCCAATCGGAATGTTCACGAGGAACACCCACCGCCAGCCATCAATCCACAGAATCTGGTTGGCGCCAGCGAAGAAACCGCCAACGAGAGGCCCGAGCACGCTCGAGGATCCGAAGACGGCGATGAAGAAACCTTGGTACTTCGCCCGTTCGCGCGGGGCAACCATGTCGGCAATAATCGTGAACGCGAGGGACATCAGTCCACCGCCACCGATTCCCTGAATGGCCCGGAATACCGCGAGAGTGGGCATCGACCACGCGAAACCGGACAAGATTGATCCGATCAAGAAGATGAGGATTGACGCCATGTAAATTGGCCGGCGACCGTAGATGTCACTCAATTTTCCCGCGATGGGGGTGATGACTGTCGAGGTGATGAGGTACGCGGTTGTCACCCACGCTTGCATTGACAGGCCGTTGAGGTCATCTGAAATCGTTCTCATCGCCGTTCCGACAACAGTCTGATCGAGCGACGAGAGGAACATTCCGGACATCAGGCCGATGAGCACCAGCCAGATTTCGCGGGGCGTCATGGCGTCGGTTGCGGGGACATTTTTAGCTGCGGTTGATTGAGGCACGACGGCAAGCATACGCCCTATAGCCTTGAGGAATGAATCGTGCACGGACGCTCCCTCTCCTTCTCGCGTTGATCCTCGCGGGTTGTGTCTCGACCACGCCGGCCCATTCAGAGATCCCCGCTCCAACCCAAAAACCGGTGGCCACGCCGGCGATTACGCCTGTGCCGATTCCCGCGCCGACGGTCGCGGCTATCGATGTGACGCTGCATTCAATTGACGAGGCCGATTCAATTTGGGTCGTTGCCGACAAGTTGCGCCCCTTGCAGCCGAAAAAGTACGTCCCGTCGGGGCTCAGGACACTCGATGTTCCTCACACCTATGAGCCAACACTTCGCGATGACGCGGCCAAAGCGTTTC
This sequence comes from uncultured Microbacteriaceae bacterium, assembly GCA_903882245.1. Lineage (GTDB taxonomy): Bacteria > Actinomycetota > Actinomycetes > Actinomycetales > Microbacteriaceae > MWH-TA3. Next base: position 2,805 of record CAIRWJ010000261.1, read on the forward strand.
TGAAAATGTTTCGGGCGGCCAAAAACGACAAGGTGAACCTCGTCGTTCAAAGCGCTTACCGCTCATATTCCACGCAAGTGTCGGTTTACAACGGCTGGGTAGCGTCGTTGGGGCGAAAAGCGGCGGATTTGCAAAGCGCACGGCCAGGATATTCCGAACACCAGACGGGGTTGTCTGTCGATATCGCTTCGGCGACGGCCGGTTGCACAATCCAGGCGTGTTTTTCGCGGACGCCCGAGGGCAAGTGGCTGAACAAGAACGCGTGGCGATTCGGATGGCACTTGCGCTATCCCAATGGAAAGACCTCGGTCACAGGATATAAATTCGAGCCGTGGCACTGGAGATACGTCGGAGTTGAACTCGCAGCCGAACTGAATCTCACGCCGAAAATCACCTTGGAGGAGTTCTTCAGTCTGCCCGCAGCCCCTGACTACGCCCAGTAATTCCCTGCTGCGCGCTGCCGCGGGCGATAGTCTGGAAACCCTGGGTGAATGAAAGGAGCCGACATGACATACGCCTATTTAGGACCCGTTGGCACCTTCACGTGGACCGCTCTTGGACAAGTGCCAGAGGCCGACGGTGCCGACTGGCTTCCTGTGAACAATGTCGGTGAGGCACTTGCTGCGGTGATTGATGGCCGAGCGGAGGCGGCGATGATTGCCGTCGAGAATTCCATCGAAGGTGGCGTGAGTGCGGCGCAGGATGCGCTCGCACAGTCGACTGGACTTCAGATTTTGGGCGAGTACCTTGTTCCCGTGAACTTCGACGTCGTCGTCCGTCCAGGGACGACACTCGCCGACATCCGCGTTGTTGTTGCCCACCCCGTCGCCTACGCGCAGTGCCGTCGGTGGCTGGAAGCGAACGTCCCTCATCACGAACACCTTCCCGCAACCTCCAACGTCGCCGCGGCTCATGAAATTGTGGATGGCGTTCGTGGGGACGCGGCGATTGCTCCCGCTGGGTTTGATACGCACGTCGACCTCACAACACTTGATGCAGGAATCGGCGACAATCCTTCCGCTGTCACGCGGTTCGTTCTGATTGGCCGTCGTCGCCCGGTTGCCCCGCGCACGGGCACAGACAAGACGACAGTCATCGTTGAACTTCCCGACGACCGACCCGGTGGCTTGCTTGAAATGCTGGAACAGTTCGCCACCCGCGGAGTGAACCTGTCGTTACTCGAATCGCGACCCATCGGTGATTCCCTCGGACGATACCGATTCGTGATTGACATTGACGGGCACATCGAAGACGAACGCGTGGCCGACGCACTTCTTGGCCTCCGGCGGTACAGTCCAGGACTACAGTTCCTGGGGTCTTACCATCGTGCCGATGGTCACACTCCAAGCGTGACCGCGCAATACTCTGACGCAGCATTCGTTGACGCCCGCGAATGGCTCGATCGTCTCGTCGCGGGGGGCGAGGCATAACGATGATTGACTCCACGCTTTTGCGGACCGAGCCGGACACCGTTCGTGCGTCGCAAGTCGCGCGCGGTGACGGCACTTCCATTGTCGACGAGGCAATCGCCGCCGATCAGGTCCGTCGCGATGCGATTTCCGCCTACGAGAAACTTCGTGCCGAGCAAAACGCACACGGCAAACTGGTGGCGGTTGCTCCCAAGGAAGAGAAAGCAGTTCTCGTCGCCGCTGCCCAGGATCTGTCGGATCGGGTCAAGGCAGCCGAAAAATCTGCATCCGACGCAGGCGAAGAATTCACGCGTATCGCCGGCGGAATCGGAAACATCATTATCGGCGGTGTCCCGGCCGGTGGCGAAGACAATTTCGTCACACTCCGGGAAGTGGGTGCAATTCCGACGTTCGATTTCGAACCTCGAGACCACCTCGAACTCGGCGAAATGCTCGGCGCTATCGACACCGTTCGCGGCACCAAAGTGTCGGGCTCACGTTTCTATTTCCTTTCCGGAATAGGCGCCCGACTGGAAATCGCGCTCATGTCGCTCGCGCTCGACCGCGCGCTCGCGGCCGGATTCACCCCGCTCATTACCCCGACCCTCGTCAGCCCCGCGATTATGCAGGGAACCGGTTTCCTCGGGGCGCACTCCGACGAGATCTACTACCTCCCCGCGGATGATTTGTATTTGACGGGAACCAGTGAAGTCGCGCTGGCGGGATTTCACGCAGACGAAATTATCGACCTTGCCGCTGGGCCCAAACGTTATGCCGGTTGGTCGACCTGTTACCGCCGTGAAGCTGGGTCATATGGCAAAGACACCCGAGGGATTCTGCGCGTACATCAGTTCAACAAACTCGAGATGTTTTCGTACTGCGCACCCGCCGAAGCGGAGGTCGAACATGACCGTCTCGTTGCTTGGCAGGAAGAGATGATGGGGCTGCTGGGATTGTCGTATCGTGTGATTGATGTTGCCGCAGGAGACCTCGGTTCGTCGGCCGCTCGAAAGTTCGATATCGAGGCGTGGATCCCAACCCAAGGAACGTATCGCGAACTGACGTCGACCTCGAACTGCACGACCTATCAAGCGCGCCGACTCAACATTCGGCACCGGCCGGATGGTGCGTCAACAGAGACCGTTGCCACACTGAACGGAACGCTCGCGACGACACGGTGGCTTGTCGCAATTTTAGAGACACATCAGAACGCGGATGGATCGGTGACGATACCGGAGGCACTTCGTCCGTACCTCGGCGGCCTTGCCGTCGCGGAGCCGCTTTCGTGATGGTGGAACGACCCGAACCGTGGCTTGTCGCCATCGATATCGATGGGACACTCGTGTCTGACTATGGAACTCTTAACCCCGGGACAATTGTCGAGGTTCGGCGTTTGGTGGATGCCGGTCACCACGTCACCATTGCGACGGGGCGTTCGGTTCCGATGACCCTGCCATTCATAGAGGAACTGGGAATCTCGCCCGAACTCGTGGTCTGTGCAAATGGCGCGATTATCGTCCGTCGTGACGACTCGGACCCGACGCGATATGTGCGGGACACCGTCGAGTTGTTCGATCCAGGCCTCGTTCTGCGCGAGATTCATGACACCATCCCGGATGCGCACTATGCCGTTGAAGACGAGACGGGCTTGCTGCGCTATACGGGCTGGTTTCCTGACACGGGCGTGAATATGCATACCCAGAAAATGGAAACGTTCGAGGAACTATTAACGGATCAGGCGACCCGCGTGGTGGTTATTGCCCCCGATTCGCGGCAAGACTATTTCACCGACGTCGTTGAAATGCTTGGCCTACACAAGGTGACCTATTCAATCGGCTACACATCGTGGCTTGATATCGGACCGCAAGGCGTGAATAAGGCGACAGCCCTCGAGAAAGTCCGCGAACGATGGGGAATCCCGCGGAACAGGGTGATGGCTATTGGAGACGGTCGTAACGACGTTGACATGCTCGAATGGGCTGGCGAGTTTGGTCGCGGCATCGCGATGGGGCAAGCCCCGGAAGAAGTTCGGAACGCGGCGAGTGAAATGACGCTCAACGAGTCAGAAGGTGGACTTCCGTCGGCTTTGGCGACACTCGACTAACTCACCCGATTCACTCGGTTAGACTTAACGGTGGAGGGCTGTCCGAGAGGCCGATGGAGCTGGTCTTGAAAACCAGTGGGCAGCAATGTCTCGTGGGTTCGAATCCCACGCCCTCCGC
>CAIRWJ010000262.1 GCA_903882245.1 uncultured Microbacteriaceae bacterium
AGGGTGAAGCCGTTCGAGACATTGCCAAAGATGCTGGCTTCTCGATGACGACCACCCACACCGACCTTCTCCAACGCGAACGAGCCCTCACCGCGGTCCGCTAGGCGCTCATGGCTAAACTGTCAGGGATGGGCACAATCTATAACTGCCTCGAAACTCATGAGGCCTTGACGGGACTGCGACTGGCCAGAAAGGCTATCGGTCGCGGCGACCTCGTCGTACTCCCCACGGATACGGTTTACGGGATTGCCGCTGATGCGTTTAACCCAGCCGCTGTCCAGAAGTTGCTCGACGCGAAAGGACGTGGACGCCAATCGCCGCCACCAGTTCTGGTGCCGGGGTTCGACACCGTTGCAGCACTCGCCGAGCACATCACTCCCGAGGTGGAAAAACTCGCCGACGCGTTCTGGCCAGGTGGATTGACAATAGTTGTCACGGCACGGTCAACCCTCGCATGGGACTTGGGCGAGACGAACGGAACGGTCGCGTTGCGAATGCCCAATCATGATCTTGTTCGTGAATTCTTGAGCGAGACAGGACCACTGGCCGTATCGAGCGCAAACCTGACCGGGAAGCCCGCGGCTCTAACAGCAGCCGAAGCGCTGGATCAATTGGGGGATCGCGTCTCGGTCTATCTGAATGCCGGAGAGTCCTCGGGGTCGCGCGTTGGATCGACGATCGTGGACATCACACCGACTCGTGACGGTCAACCCGCTCGGATTTTGCGTGAAGGAACAATTTCACGGGAAGCAATTCGCGATGTGCTCGGAGCAATTGCCGAGGGCGACGAATGAATTATCTGATTATCGGGTGCGTCGCGGCGATTATTTCGTTCCTTGGTTCCCACGCGTTGCTTCGCTTGAGCCACCGCTTCAGAATTTATCCCGGGATCCGTGACCGAGACGTCCACACGACGCCGACACCTCGACTCGGTGGTGTTGCCATTGTCCTCGGTCTTGGTTCGGCTCTCATCGCCGCGACATTCCTCCCAGTGTTTGCTCCAGTTTTCGTCAACATCATGCCGGTCATCGGAATCGGAATCGGAATTCTTCTCATGGCCGTGGTCGGCGTGATTGACGACCTCATCGACTTGAATTGGCTCGTCAAGCTTGGTGCTCAACTAATCGCCGCGGGCGTTCTCGCCTGGTGTGGCGTGCAAATCGTGAGTCTGCCGTTTGGTTTCATCGCGCTGCTGTCGCCCACGATGTCGCTCGTGCTCACCGTTTTTGCGGTCGTCCTCGTCATGAACGCAATCAATTTCATTGACGGTCTTGATGGATTGGTCGCGGGAGTGACCCTCATTGCCGGAACGGTTTTCTTTATTTACTCATACATTCTCTCGAACGGTCCAGGTCAAACAAGTTACTTCAATCTCTCGACGCTCCTGACTGCTGCACTCTGCGGAGCTCTCATTGGATTCCTTCCCGTCAATTGGCATCCCGCCAAGATGTTCATGGGAGATTCGGGTGCTCTGGTCATTGGCCTTGTCCTTGCGACATCAACTATTTTGGTGACGGGACAAGTCGACCCAACCCGAATCGACCCGGGGCAATTTGTTCCCGCCTTCATTCCGCTGGCGCTTCCACTCGCCGTTCTCGTTGTTCCCCTCGTCGACTTTGTCCTCGCGGTCACTCGTCGTATTCTCAATGGTCGCTCGCCGTTCGCGGCCGACCGAAAGCATCTTCATCACCGCTTACTGGACATGGGGCACACGCACTTCCAAGCGGTTCTTATTTTGTATGCGTGGACCATCGTTGTCGCTGTCGGCGCTCTGCTGTTCATGTTCGTTGACGCACCAGTCGCTACGGGAATCGTTGTCGTGGGGCTCGTTGTGACCACGATTCTGACCATTGCACCGCTCGGTCGCGAAAAGCCGATCAACCTGTTCGGCGACATTCGGGAGGACACCCATGAGTAGTGCAGTTCCACTCGCGGCGACAGCGTTACGTCCCGCGCTGTTCATCGGAGCAATCGTGACTCTCGCTATTGCGCTCGTCGGCGGTGCAATCGGTTATTCCCTGGTCGGCGAAATGGGAATTTGGAGCGCACTCGTCGGTAGCGCCGTGGCATTCGTGTTCATGGGAATTACCGCGGGCAGCATTCTCATTGGCCAGAAAGCGAGTGGCGGAAACATCGCCTCGGGGCTCTTTTTTGGAATTGTGCTTGGCTCGTGGCTCCTCAAGTTTGTCCTCTTTCTCGTGGTCGCTTTTGCCATCCGAAATTCCGATTCACTCGATACTGTGATCGCCTTCAGTTGCGTCATCGCGGCGGTGCTCGGAGCCCTTGTCAGTGACGTTGTCGCCATCTCGAGGGCTCGTGTTCCCATTGTCGACATGGTGTAGGCTCGAGACTAAATGAGCCCATGCAGCGCACGGTAGCGCTCGACTCAAGGAGACATCGTGAACGGACAGAACAGCCTCGTTCTGTCTGAAGGCATTACCTTTCACGCTCCGTCCATTACAGAATTCTTCCCCGCAGCAATTTTCTTCGAGGGAACTCCCTTCGAAATGAACCGAATCATGATCATTCGAATGATCATGGTCATCCTCCTTGTCGTAATTTTCTGGCTCGGTACTCGCAAAATGACGCTCGTTCCCGGTCGTTTCCAGGGCGTCATTGAAATGGGTCTCGACCTCGTCCGGGTAAACATCGCTGAAGACCTTTTGGGCAAAAAGGACGGCCGACGTTTCCTGCCGATCCTCACGACGATTTTCTTCCTCGTTCTTTTTCTCAACA
>CAIRWJ010000263.1 GCA_903882245.1 uncultured Microbacteriaceae bacterium
CACCGAGGGCCCGGAAACGCGCGGCGTGGTGGGCGGCAACGTCCAATCGAGTCGCTTGCTGCAATCCGTTCTCAGTGAAGAACATGCGTGCGGCAAAATCGCCGAATTTTGGCTTTGCTTGCGCGCGAAGTCTGCGCTGTCGGAGAACGACTCGAGTCATCTCTGGCGAGACGCCTCGGTCACGCAGCGCGGACACGGCCTGAACCACGTTGTCGGTCGCTCGGTAGGGCGGAAGGCCGTCGAGTAACGTCAATGCCTCACTGGTAAGGAGCAATTCGGCATCCGCGCGATCCATGTGTTCATTCTCGCAGTTACTCACATTGGCACTCGCGTTTGGAGAGTGCTAACTCGCGCGGTAAACTAGGGACTGCACGCTACCGTGCGCTCACATCGTCCACAAAGGAAGAGGTCAACCGTGTCGGTCGCTATCAAGCCGCTCGAAGATCGCATTGTCATTCAGCAGCTCGCTGCTGAGCAGGTCACGTCGTCGGGAATTGTCATTCCTGATTCGGCCAAGGAAAAGCCCCAAGAGGGTGAAGTTGTCGCTATCGGCCCCGGCCGCATCGATGACAACGGAAATCGCGTTCCCATCGATGTCGCCGTCGGCGACGTCGTCCTGTACTCGAAGTACGGCGGAACCGAAATCAAGTACGACGGGGTCGAGTACCTCGTTCTCTCGGCTCGCGACGTGCTTGCGATCGTTAAGCGCTAACTAATCCCTCGAAAGGCCCCTGCGTTCGTCGCGGGGGCCTTTCGCGTTCGCGAGTAGGGTGAAACAGTGAGCACCCCCACCCGGACCAGCGGCGTTGTAGCCGGACTCGGTTCCTATTTTCTGTGGGGATTCCTGCCGCTGTACTTTGTCATTCTTGGAAGCACCGGCCCATGGGAAATCGTGTCGTGGCGGATCTTGTGGTCGATGCTCTTTTGTGTAGGCATTCTTGTCGTGACAAAGCAGTTCACCGCAACCGTCGCCCTGCTGCGCAACAGAAAAATTGTGCTTTATACGATCGTCGCCGGCGTGCTCATTTACGTGAATTGGCAGTTCTACATCATCGCCAACCTGACCGGACGCATTGTCGAAGGGTCGCTGGGTTACTTCATCAACCCGCTCGTGACAATCCTGTTGGGCGTTCTCGTGCTTGGCGAGAAACTTCGCCCACTCCAGTGGGTGTCAATGTCACTTGCGGCGATTGCCGTCATCATCCTGATTGTGGGTTACGGCCAGGTGCCATGGCTCTCGTTCATCCTGGCCGGTTCGTTCGGGATTTACGGACTCGTGAAGAACCGCATCGGCGGAATTCTCAATGCGACTCAGAGCTTGACCTTCGAGACGATGTGGCTTGTTCCCGTTGCGGTGGTTTTCGTGTCAATCGAAATGGCCGCTGGCACGCTGGACTTTGGCGCGCACGACCCGGCGAACACGCTGCTGCTCATTGCGCTCGGCCCCGTCACCGCAATCCCGCTTTTGCTCTTCGGGTTTGCATCATCACGCGTCCCACTGTCGTGGATGGGATTTATGCAGTACGTCGCACCGACTTTGCAGTTCACCATCGGGGTTTTTGTGATGCACGAGCCGATGCCCCCCGTCCGACTTATTGGTTTTGCGCTGGTGTGGGTTGGTTTGCTTGCGCTCATGATTGACATGGCACAGCGAAATCGGCGTCGTACTGCCTGAAATCTGTGCGTCCAGTGCGCGGCAAGCGAGAATTGTCCAGAATTAAGCGTTACCCACTGTTACCTCGATTTTGCATTTACCCCAATGCATAGATAGCGTATACGCAAGCGGCGAATCGTCCGATTCGTTGTTCCATGGAAAAATCAAGGAGAAAAATGGGCG
>CAIRWJ010000264.1 GCA_903882245.1 uncultured Microbacteriaceae bacterium
ACCGACCCGTTCGACACCTATCGCATCAACGAGCAAATCATCAAAGCGCTCGACCGCAAGGTGTGGTTGCCGTCGGGTGGCTCGCTCGTCATCGACCGCACTGAGGCGATGACGGTTATTGACGTCAACACCGGCAAGTTCATCGGCTCGGGGGGGAACCTCGAAGAAACCGTGACGAAAAACAACCTCGAATCGGCGGAAGAAATTGTTCGCCAACTTCGATTGCGTGACATCGGCGGAATCGTCGTCATCGACTTCATCGATATGGTGCTCGAGAGCAATCGTGACTTGGTGCAACGTCGACTCATCGAGTGCTTGTCGCGAGACCGCACCAAGCACCAGGTCGCCGAGATCACAAGCCTCGGTTTGGTCCAAATGACTCGGAAGAAACTCGGTCTCGGGCTGCTCGAGACGTTCGGAGAACCGTGTGAGGTGTGCGCCGGCCGTGGACTAATCATCCACCACGAACCCGTTGGAAAGGCGCGCGTCGAGGGCTCACCCGAACCTGGTGCGTCGCGCCGAGGTCGTGGCAAACAGACGACTCAGCCCAAGCAACAACAGGGACAAACAGGGACCCACGAGATCACCGATAGCGCTCGAAGCGCCCTCGCCGCGATCGCAACGGCAACTGTCAACCACGACAGCGCAGAAGGCTCGCCAGTGGCCCGCAAGGGTAAGCCGATTGCGGATCTCGATTCGCTACTCGATTCGCTTCCCGAGGCACCCGAACCCGGTGCGCGAACCGCTCGGCGCCCGCGTCGTGCGACGAAGAAAGCAACATCCGACACCTCGACCGTCGAATCGACGACCGCCGACTAACTGGATTTGCCTGAACGGCACCATTCGGCTATTCTTGACCCTTGGTGCGCAATGCCAACATTCAGGCCCGCACCGAGTTTTCGAAAGGACAACACCGTGGTTTACGCGATTGTGCGCGCCGGAGGGCGACAGGAAAAGGTCGAGGTTGGGACCATCCTCACTGTCGACCGAATCAAGGCCGATGACAAGGGGTCGATTTCACTCGCCCCTGTCCTTCTCGTTGACGGTGACAAGATCGAATCAAACGCCGCAGCGCTCGCAAAGGTGACCGTCACGGCACAGGTTCTCGAAGATCTTCGCGGCCCGAAAATCGTCATTCACAAGTTCAAGAACAAGACCGGGTACCACAAGCGTCAGGGCTTCCGTGCTGACCTCACCCGCGTGAAAATTACGAGCATCAAGTAGTCGAGGGAGAATAGCGACATGGCACATAAAAAGGGAGCGTCGTCCACTCGTAACGGACGCGACTCGAACCCTCAGTACTTGGGCGTAAAGCGCTATGGTGGCCAGGTCGTCAAGGCCGGCGAAATCATTGTCCGCCAGCGTGGAACTCACTTTCACCCCGGTGCGGGCGTCGGCCGAGGTGGAGATGACACTCTCTTCGCCCTCGTAGCAGGCTCGGTGCAGTTCGGTGCAAAGGGTGGCCGCAAGGTCATCAACATCGTTCAGAGCGCTTAAGTTTTTCACTCGGCGGGGCGGGCTTCGGCCCGCCTTGTCGTATTTTCGCAGGAGAAGGAGGTGACACATGGTCTCGTTCATCGATGAGGTGACCGTGCACCTCAAGGCTGGCCACGGCGGTAACGGTTGCGTGTCGGTCAAGCGCGAAAAGTTCAAACCTCTCGCTGGTCCCGACGGTGGCAACGGTGGCAACGGTGGCGACATCGTTCTCGTGTCGGATCCCCAAGTCACGACGCTCCTCGACTTCCACTATCGACCGCATCGCTCAAGCGAAAACGGTGGCTTCGGCATGGGCGATCACCGGAGTGGACACAAGGGCGAATCGTTAACTCTTCCCGTTCCCGTCGGAACGGTGATCAAGGACGTCGATGGTGAGGTTCTCATTGACCTCGACAAGCCGGACATGGAATACGTGGTGGCACCGGGCGGTCAGGGCGGTCTGGGGAATTCGGCCCTCGCGTCACTCAAGCGAAAGGCTCCCGGTTTCGCCCTCCTCGGCACGCTCGGCTGGGACGGCGATATCGTTCTCGAACTCAAGACGGTCGCCGACGTCGCCCTGGTCGGATACCCGTCCGCGGGAAAATCGTCTCTTATTGCGTCCGTCTCGGCAGCCAAACCGAAAATTGCGGATTATCCGTTCACAACCCTGCACCCCAACCTCGGTGTCGTCGACGTCGAACAGTATCGCTACACGATTGCGGATGTCCCCGGACTCATCGCGGGCGCATCCGAGGGCAAAGGGCTCGGGCTCGACTTTCTTCGACACGTCGAGCGCTGCCGCGTCCTCATTCACGTGATCGACTGCGCGACCCTCGAACCCGCGCGCGATCCGATGAGCGACTTCGACATCATTCGTGCGGAACTCGCGGCCTATCCCGTCCCCGACGGTTCGATTCCGCTGATCGAGCGCCCCCAGCTCATCGTCCTCAACAAGATTGATGTTCCCGAGGCGGCGGACCTCGCCGAACTAGTCCGAACTGATTTCGAGGCTCTCGGGTACGAGGTGTTCGCGGTGTCGGCGGCAACGCGCGCGGGCCTTCGTGACCTTACTCTTCGAATCGGTCAGATGGTCGGAGCCAATCGCGCCGAGCGACTCGCTGCGGAAGAATCGCGCCAGCGGATCATCATTCGCCCACGCGCGGTCGACGAGAAGCAGCTCACCGTCCTGGTCGAGCATCGAGGCGACGATGTGACCTATCGGGTTCGCGGGCCAAAGCCTGAGCGCTGGGTCCAGCAGACCGACTTCAATAACGAGGAAGCCGTCGGGTATCTCAGCGACCGTCTCGCCAAAATTGACCTCGATGACCACCTCTACAAGGCCGGTGCGGTTCCGGGCGCTACCGTCTACATTGGCGACGGTGACCGTTTTGTGTTTGATTGGGAACCGACGATGACGAGTGCCGCCGAGATGATGGTCAGCCCACGTGGAACCGATGCTCGACTGCACGAGAGCGATCGGGCTACGACCTCCGACCGCCGAAAGTCGTACAAGGAACGGATGGACGCGAAAGCGGCCGCCCGGGCCGAGTTGGAACGAGAACGTGAAGCAGGAATGTGGTCGGAAGAGGGCGATGGTGGACAAGCGGAGTGAGGTGACCGCGGCGACGCGAATCGTTGTCAAGGTCGGGTCATCGTCGATTAGCGGTGACAACGTTCACCAGTTGGCGACGATTGTCGCCAACTGGTGAACGTTCTCGCCGCTAATCGACGACGATCCGACCTTGACAACGATTCGCATCGCCGCGGTCACCTCACTCCGCTTGTCCACCATCGCCCTCTTCCGGCCAGATTCCTGCTTCGCGTTCGCGTTCCAACTCTGCTCGGGCAGCCG
>CAIRWJ010000265.1 GCA_903882245.1 uncultured Microbacteriaceae bacterium
ATGCGCGACAAGCCTCGCTCGGCGAGAAGACCTTTGCAAACCCTCGCAATGCCGCGTCGGGGAGTCTTCGGCAAAAAGCAGAGTCTAAAAACGAACGCCAGCTGGAACTCATGCAGGATCGTCTGAAGCGCCTGAGCCTTTACGTTCACGGAATCGGGGCGTGGAACAATCCGCCTGTCGGGAACCAATCTGAGATTTATGACCTCCTGAAGATGTGGGGGATGCCGACGTCGCCTCACTGGACCGTGGTTCCCGATGTGGCCGGGGCGATCGCCTATGTGAAACGTAACGGCGATCATCGTCACGACCTCGAGCACGAGATAGACGGGGTTGTTGTCAAGGTCGACAATCTCGAACTCCACGACCGGCTCGGGGCGACGTCCCGTGCGCCGCGCTGGGCCATCGCTTACAAGTACCCGCCCGAGCAGGTCAACACGGTCTTGCTCGACATAGTTGTTGGGGTCGGTCGAACAGGTCGCGCAACGCCCTATGCGGTGATGAAGCCGGTCACCGTCGCTGGTTCAGTCGTGCGTCAGGCGACTCTTCACAACAAAGATGTTGTCGTTCAAAAGGGCGTGTTGCTCGGCGACACGATTGTTTTGCGGAAGGCCGGCGACGTCATTCCTGAAATCCTCGGCCCCGTCGTTGAACTGCGCGACGGAACGCAACGCGAATGGGTCATGCCGACTGCGTGCCCAGAGTGCGGCGCGAACCTCGCCCCGGCGAAAGAGGGCGATATCGATTTCCGGTGCCCGAACACGGAACACTGCCCGGCACAAGTGCGCGGTCGCGTTGAACATATCGGCAGCCGCGGCGCCCTCGACATCGAAGGGCTCGGCGAAGTTACGGCTGCTGCGCTGACTCAACCCATCGTTCCAGCAACCCCGCCGCTCGCGAGCGAAGCAGGATTGTTTGACCTGACAATCGACGACCTGTTTCCGATCGAGGTCACGGTGAAGGACGCTGAGACCGGACTCGCCAAGCTCGACGAGAGGACAGGGCAACCCGTCATCCAAACTCCATTTCGAGCCACGGTCAAGAAGGAACTCGTTCCGTCGCAGGACGCACTCAAGCTGGTCAAGGGTCTTGCCGACGCGAAATCGAAAGACCTGTGGCGGTTTCTCGTGGCGCTCAACATTCGACACGTTGGTCCGGTCGCAGCGAGAGCTCTCGCGAATCACTTCGGTTCACTCACCGCCATTGAAACCGCAACCGTCGACGAACTGTCCGCGGTCGAGGGCGTCGGCGCGATTATTGCCTCGAGCCTCGTCGAATGGCTCGAGGTCGACTGGCATCGCGACATTGTCACGCGATGGCGATCTGCGGGGGTTCCCTTTGAAATTCCCGGCCATCCCGGACCTGGAGCCCCTGCGGAAGCGGTCGATGGTCCTCTGGCCGGAATGACCGTAGTCGTGACAGGCACCATGCCAGGCTTCACGCGCGACGGGGCAGAGGAAGCGGTTCGTCACGCAGGTGGCAAAGTGTCGTCCAGCGTGAGCAAGAAGACGGACATCGTTTTCGTTGGCGAAGGTGCCGGCTCAAAGGAAGCAAAGGCCCTTGAACTCGGAATTCGAATCGTGCAGGCCGCCGACTTCGCCGGGACCCTCGGTCTCTAGCTAGTTGGATCCGAAACGAATTCGAGGTCGACTGGGCCACCCGACAG
>CAIRWJ010000266.1 GCA_903882245.1 uncultured Microbacteriaceae bacterium
CCGCCACCACTTTTCTGCCCACAGCAAAGGCCGGCATTTGGTAAGAAATCTTTTGTTCCGCCTCAGGGACGATGGCAAGGATTCGGCGACGCATCTCTTCCAGCGTCGACTTTTTCGGTTCGGGAACTGCGGCGAGGTAGGCGTCTATATCGGCAGCACTCATGTGTCCATTGTGTCGTGAGCAACGTCTCGACCGTACACTGACACCATGATCAACGGGAGAGTTTACCGCAACGGAAAACTGACGAACGAGACGATTACCATCGAGTCACTTGCGACGCTGACCAAAGACAAAACCATCGTCTATTGGCTTGACCTCGTCAAGCCGGGGCAGTCCGACATCGATTCTGTCGCGAGGAGCCTCAAACTTGATTCGACGCACGCCGAAGACGCATTCAAAGGACGTCAGCGTCCGAAGCTCGAAATGTCTCGCGATTACCTCTATATCAACGCATATACCGTTGCCTTCCCCCTCGAGACGCGTGAGGTGGTCTCGGAGGAAATTGCCATCTTTGTGACCCACAACGGGCTCGTGACTATCCGTGACGATGAGAGCGCGGACCTCGCGCCCACAATCAGACACTGGGACGACTCCGCAACACATGGTCGACACGGAGTGGATTACCTGGTTTGGGGGTTGCTCGATGTGATCGTCGACGGCTATTTTTCGACGCTCGACGTCCTTGACGACGAAATCGAAGAATTAGAGGACCTCATCTTCGAAACTGTTCACCAGGACCTGAAACTCCAACGGCTCACCTACGACCTCCGGAAAGCGCTCGTCACCGTTCGTCGCCTCACGCTACCCATGCGTGAAATCGTCGGACCGCTCTTGCGTCAAGACATCGTGCCAATTTCCGCCGAGATGGCGTCGCACTTCCACGACGTGTATGACCACGTCATGCGCGTTGCCGACTGGACAGAATCACTCCGCGACCTCATCACCACACTTCTCGAAACAAACCTGACAATTCAGGGAAACTATATGAACTCCATCATGAAAAAGGTAACCTCGTGGGCGGCGATCATCGCGGTACCCACCGCCATCACCGGCTTCTACGGTCAAAACATCCCCTATCCCGGCTTCGATCAGGTCTGGGGATTTTGGGTGTCGACGGCAGCAATCGTCGTCATTTCTCTGGGGTTGTATTTCGTGTTCAAAGCCCGCGACTGGCTCTAGTTCTCGGCGAGAAACGCGTCTACGGCTGTCCGCAGGTACGCAATGTTTTCTTCAGACGGCATCCCGTAGGTAATCTCGATGGTGGTTTCGCCCCAGTCGGCGTCGATGTGTTGCTGCACAATCAACCCGTTCGAGACAGTGTATGTGGCGACAAAGGGGGCTTCTTGGTCAGGCCCTTGGTCCAGAGTCGTTTGATACGTCCCGTCCGCTTCATTGAATGTGAGGCCAAGGTCGACTTCTTGGCCCGCTTCTTCCGCCAGCGAGTAAGCATTTGACGCATTGCATGAGGCAAAACTGTCGGACTCCCATATCAGCGCGAGAACCCCGTTCTCTCCGACGAAAACGGCACTATAGTCCTGATATGCCTGCGAGTCCGGCACAAGGATGGCCTTCTGCGTGCCGTCCCAGCCGCTTTCGACGACGCCCTCGGCATGCGCTTTGTCGCAACTGGCGTGTGCGATTTCGCGGAACGCATCCGTGACATTAACGGGCTCAGCGATGACCGTTGATGTCGGCGAAGTGCTTGGTTCCGGCGACTCCGAGGGCGTTGCCGTCGGCGACGAGCTCGCACATCCAGCGAGCAACAGCGCGGGCAGGAGCCCGACGGTTGCTAAGGCGACGAGAGTCTTACGAGCCATCAGACCCACGCCCCGATGATGAGGCCCGCCACAGTGAGGCACACGATGTCCTGCCCGACCTCGATCAGCCACACCCACACAGCGTGAAACTGGTTATGGTTCTGCTGGGAAAATTGACGGTGACTGAACGACGCAGCGGCGCCGATTCCAAATCCGAGAAGCGCACCAATAGCCGCGCCGCCGACCGCGCCGATGGTCGGATCGACGGTTCGTGCGAGTGAGATGACGACGGCGAGAGTCGCGACCTGGACCAAGGCACCGACATAGGTTCCGCCGAACATGAGGATGGTCGACCCCGTCGTCATCTCGACACGTTCGGTCGGAATCTTTCGACCCATGGCGACCATCCAGACGGGATACAACGTCTTTGGCCCAAACCACACTGCGCCGATGACGAATGATGATAAAG
>CAIRWJ010000267.1 GCA_903882245.1 uncultured Microbacteriaceae bacterium
CCCGTATCAGATCACCATCGCGCACGAAGGCAATGGGACCTGCATCCACTGCCTCGGGAGCTACGTGGCCGATACACAGTCCGGTTGTGCCGCCTGAGAATCGCCCGTCCGTCAAGAGTAATACATCTTTACCGAGTCCCGCACCCTTGATTGCCGCCGTGATCGCGAGCATCTCGCGCATTCCCGGCCCACCCTTGGGTCCTTCGTATCGAATGACAACGACGTCACCCGCGGTGATGTCGCCATTTGTCAATGCGTCCATCGCGGCCCGCTCGCGTTCAAACACCCGGGCTGGACCCTCAAAGGTGGCCGCGTCGAAACCAGCCGTCTTGACAACAGCGCCTTCCGGCGCGAACGACCCGTTGAGAATCGTGATGCCACCGGTTGAGTGAATCGGGTTGTCGAGCGTTCGTAGCACCTCACCATCCAAGGCGTCCAGATTCATGTCAGCCAGATTTTCTGCCATTGTCTTGCCGGTGACAGTGAGTGCGTCCCCGTGCATGAGGCCTGCGTCAACGAGAGCCTTCATCAGAACGGGCAGTCCGCCTCGGCGGTCGACGTCGTTCATCACGTACTTGCCGAACGGTTTGAGGTCACCGAGGTGCGGAACCTTCGCACCAATGCGGTTGAAGTCGTCCAACGTGAGCGGCACCTCAGCTTCATTCGCGATGGCGAGAAGGTGAAGGACAACGTTGGTCGAACCCCCGAGTGCCATTGCCACCGCAATCGCGTTTTCGAATGCCTTGATCGTGAGGATGTCGCGAACGGTCTGACCACGTTCGAGCATGCCGACAACGGCCTCACCTGAGCGGTGCGCGAAATAGTCGCGCCGGCGGTCATATGACGCGGGTGACGCAGAGCCCGGCAGGCTCATTCCCAGAGCTTCGGCGACAGACGCCATGGTGTTGGCGGTGTACATCCCGCCGCACGCTCCTTCACCTGGGGCAAAGGCGCATTCAATCCGGCGGGCGTCTTCAGCGCTCATCTTGCCGGCTTTCACCGCACCGACCGCTTCGAACGAATCAATAATCGTGATGTCTTTTTCGGTGCCGTCTTCCAATTTCACCCAGCCCGGAGCAATCGAGCCTGCGTAGAGGAAGCAGCTTGCTAGGTCAAGGCGAGCGGCAGCCATCAGCATGCCGGGGATGGACTTGTCACATCCGGCGAGAAGGACAGTTCCATCGAGACGCTCGGCCTGAACAACGGTCTCGACCGAGTCGGCGATTACCTCTCGGGATACGAGCGAGAAGTGCATCCCCTCGTGGCCCATCGAGATTCCGTCGGAAACGGAAATCGTGCCGAATTGGAGCGGGTAACCGCCACCGGCGTGGACGCCTTCCTTTGCGGCCTGAGCTAGGCGGCCGAGCGAAAGGTTACATGGTGTGATTTCATTCCAGGAACTTGCAATACCGATTTGAGGTTTGTCCCAGTCCGCGTCCCCCATCCCCACGGCACGCAGCATTCCGCGCGAGGTGGTCGCTTCGATTCCATCGGTGACGACCCGCGAGCGCGGTTTGCGGTCAATCTCAGTCATTCCTTTATCCTACAAACCATTGGTGCGTCGGCGCACTGTCGGTGAGGGTATCGTTGTTGGCGGAGGTATCGTCATGAAAAAGTTTCTGCTTAACGGCAGCTTTCTCAGTGCGATTTTTTCCGTTTTCGGACTTGTCAAAGCGACCGTATCGGGCAAACGCGACTGGAAACTGGCTCTTTTATGGGTTTCCTGGATCGTGAGCCTTGTCGCGATTGTTGCTGCGATAACTGACCCCGACGACGAGGAGTACCCCGAATAGTTTCTGCAGGAAC
>CAIRWJ010000268.1 GCA_903882245.1 uncultured Microbacteriaceae bacterium
CTGGTATTCGACCCATCCGCTGCCGGCTAGGTAACCACGGACGACACATTCCACGGGAATCATGTTGAGCGTGCGCACAACCATCGCGCGGTCGGTGACGTCAACAGGCGCATCAATTTCCAGAAGATGATTGGGGAATTCGGCCAACTGGTCGAACCACCAGCGCGACAGCGTGGTCAACAGCGCACCTTTGCCCGGGATACCGGGTTCGAGCACATGGTCGAAAGCGGACACCCGATCGCTGGCAATCAGGAGCATCGACGGCGATGACTCGAGATCGGACTCCGTTTCGGGAATATACAGATCGCGGACTTTTCCGGAATAGACGTGACGCCACCCCGGAACAATCATTCGGCGACCCGTTCGGCGATGTCGGAGCGGAAGTGCGAACCATCAAGTGTGATTCGGTCAAGCGCCATGTAGACGCGCCTGCGCGCGTCCGTGAAATCGGCACCGCGCGCGATGACAGAGAGCACTCGTCCGCCGGTCGACACGAAGCCGTCACCGTCTCGTGCGGTCGCCGCGTGTGCGATTGACACTCCGGGAACCTCGAGCGCGTCGGCCAGTCCCAGAATCGGCTTGCCGGTGAGGGGTGATTCAGGATAACCCTCGCTCGCGAGAACGACGGCCAGCGCGACGTCATCCGCGAAGACCGGTTCGGGAACGGACGCGAGTCGGCCCGTCGCCGTTGCAAGAAGTAGGTCAGCGAGTGACGACTCAAGGCGTTCGAGAACGACCTGGGTTTCGGGATCGCCGAATCTTGCGTTGAATTCGATGACGCGAACGCCCTTGGACGTGACGATCAGTCCGCAGTACAGCAGTCCAACGAACGGGGTGCCCCGGCGCGACAATTCGCGAATCGTCGGCTGGGCGACAGTCTCGACGATCTCGTCGACGAAACCTTCTGGCAGCCATGGAAGTGGCGAATACGCGCCCATGCCACCCGTGTTCGGGCCCTCGTCGTTGTCGAAAACGCGCTTGTAATCCTGCGCCGGCGATAGCGGAATAACCGCGTCCCCGTCCGACAGAATGAAGAGCGACACTTCCTGTCCGTCGAGGAATTCTTCGATGAGAACTGGGCCCTGATGAATGAAGAACTCGGCGTGATCGTGGGCCGCAGTGCGGTCGGTCGTCACGATTACTCCTTTACCCGCTGCGAGTCCATCTGCCTTGACGACATAAGGGGAACCGAATTCGTCGAGCGCCGATTCGACCTCCGCCATCGAGGTCGCCGACATTGATCGACCGGTCGGAACGCGGGCGGCGTTCATGATCTCTTTCGCAAATTCCTTCGATCCCTCGATTTGCGCGGCAGCCTTATCCGGGCCGAAAACGGGGACGCTGACCGCGCGAAGTGCATTTGCGACGCCAGCGACGAGGGGCGCTTCAGGGCCGATGATCACGAGTTCGACACCCTGTTCCGCCGCATATTCGGCGATGAGCGGACCATCCGTCGTGTTGAGCGACACGGTCTCGACCACATCGGCGATTCCCGCGTTTCCGGGGGCAACCACAATCTCGTGAGCGGTCGTTTCACGCAACAGGGCGTTGACGATGGCGTGCTCTCTGGCACCGGACCCAATCACGAGTATCTTCACGTGAAAACCCTACCTTTGCCGCTGCTAGCGTGTTGGGCGTGCCCCTTCCCCGAATCGATTCCACGCGCGGCCGAGCCGCTGTCTCTTTGGTTCGAGACGGAACAACCGATCGTGACGTGACGGCGGTGGCCGTGAGGTTCATCCTGCAAGAATTCGCGCGGATCGCTCCCGGAAAATCCGTCGAGGTGCGAGTACCCCCGCACGGGGCGGTCCAGATTGTTGACGGACTCGGGCACACGCGAGGGACACCTCCGAATGTTATCGAGCTCGATGCCTCGACGCTTGTGGCGCTCGCGGTAGGCGATGAGACCTGGGACGCGGCCGTCGACCGCGGGGCCGTCCGGGCTTCGGGAACCCGCGCTACCCTCACTGAACTTGTGCCCTTGCCCGCCCTGCGAGAATAGGAGCATGCCGAAAACCGATGTGACCATCCGCCGCGCGCCTCGCATCTGGTCGTTCATGATCACGGGGGCGGTCGTCGGAATCATCGTCGCCGCCATCATCACGGTGGCTTCGCCCGTCGACCCAGCCGTGGGCGTCATGCCGACGTTCGGGTTCTTCGCGCTCTTCGGATTCGCCATCGGGCTCATTCTCGGGGGTTTAGTTGGAGTATTCCTTGATCGGTTCACGAAAACGTCACGGGGCGTCGCCGAAATAACCGAAACGAAGGAACGCACGCCCCACGCGCGCAAGCCGCGAAACTAGGACGACTGGTTCTCTTCGACCCAGCGCAGGTATTCGGGGGTGACGGTTCCAGTCACGTAGTCGCCCGAGAAGCACGACATTTCTAGTGCCGACACGGAACTTCCCTCGAGGATCGCACTCTGCATATCGGCCACCTCTTGATAGATGAGGTGGTCGGCGCCAATCTCGCTGGCAATTTCCGGAATTTTGCGACCAGCGGCAACGAGCTCTGCTCTGCTCGGCATATTGATGCCATAGACGTGGGGGAAGCGAACCGGCGGTGCCGCCGACGTGAACGTCACCGAATTTGCGCCAGCGTTTCGCGCCATGTCAACGATCTCGCGCGAGGTCGTGCCGCGCACGATTGAGTCGTCAACAATGAGCACGTTCTTGCCCTTGAACTCCGACGGCATCGCGTTGAGCTTTTGCTTGACGCCCTTTCGTCGTTCTTCCTGTCCGGGCATGATGAACGTCCGGCCGACATATCGGTTCTTGTAGAAACCCTCGCGGTATTCGATGCCGAGCTTTCGTGCGACCTGCAATGCGGCGGGACGCGATGAGTCTGGAATAGGCATCACAACGTCGATATCGCCAGCGGTCGCCCACTTCGCGATGGTGTCCGCGAGGCGGTCGCCGAGGCGCAAGCGTGCTTCGTAAACCGAAATCCCATTCATGACCGAGTCGGGTCGCGCAAGGTAGACGTACTCGAACGAGCACGGAATCAGAACGGGGTTTTGTGCGCACTGGCGGGACACCATTTCGCCGTCTTGCGAGATGAAGAGAGCTTCGCCGGGCTCTACGTCACGAACGATCTCGTATCCGCCGGCTTCGAGGACGAGCGATTCGCTGGCAACGGCCCACTCGGCTCCGACAAGCCCGGCATTACGCCGACCCAAAATCAGCGGGCGAATTCCGAATGGGTCGCGGAATGCGAGAAGCCCGTGGCCAGCGATGAGGGCAATCGCGGCATACGATCCCTCGACACGCTCGTGCAGTCGGGCGACGGCATCAAAGACGTTGTCGGGAGAAAACTTTTCAATGGTCGTTGCAGCCTGAAGCTCGTGTGCGAGCACATTGACGAGAAGTTCGGTGTCGGAATTCGTGTTGAGGTGACGACGATCATCCTCGTTAAGTTGTTTGGTCAGTTCCCGTGTGTTCGTGAGGTTCCCGTTGTGAACGAGGATGATTCCGTAGGGGGCGTTTACGAAGAACGGCTGTGCTTCCGATTCACGGTTCGCGTTGCCGCGGGTCGCGTAGCGAACGTGGCCGAGCCCGACATTCCCCAACAGTCCCCGCATGTCACGTGTTCGGAAGGCTTCTCGAACCTGACCCTTCGCCTTCGCCATGTGAAGGGTCGTGTCCTCACAGGTCGCAATACCGGTGGAGTCTTGCCCGCGGTGTTGAAGAAGAGCGAGCGCGTCATAGACCTGTTGATTGACGGCCGTGGATGAGACGATTCCGACGATGCCGCACATGTCGAGAGGATCTCCTTTGGCTGAGTGTCGATGCCCATCGGCTTCGGGTCAATACTCTCACATCGAGCAGACGACGAGGCCGATAGAATTGCCCAGTGACGGCGTCCAATTCATATTCCGCCGCTGGTGTCGACACCGAAGCGGGCGATAAAGCTGTCGAGCTGATGAAGGCCGCCATTTCAGCGACGCACGGACCCGACATCCTCGGCGGTGTTGGCGGTTTCGCCGGACTCATGGATGTGTCATTTCTCAAAGATTTCCGCCGCCCAATCCTTGCGACGTCGACCGACGGTGTCGGCACCAAGATCGCCATTGCCCAAGCGCTCGACGTTCACCACACCATCGGGCACGATCTGGTCGGCATGGTCGTCGACGACATCGTCGTCGTCGGAGCAAAGCCCCTGTTCATGACCGACTACATTGCGTGCGGCAAAGTGGTACCCGAGCGCATCGCTGAAATCGTGCGTGGAATCGCCGAGGCATGTGCCCTGACGGGAACCGCGCTCGTTGGTGGTGAAACGGCCGAGCATCCTGGAGTTATGGGTGAACACGATTACGACCTCGCCGGCGCGGCGGTCGGTGCCGTCGAAGCGGACGAGATGTTGGGCGCCGAGCGCGTTCAGCCCGGCGATGTCGTCATCGCGATGGCATCGAGCGGACTGCACTCGAACGGGTATTCGCTCGTGCGCCACATCGTTGCGAACCGCAAGCTGGCGTTTGATTCAACGGTTCCTGAATTTGACCGTGTCCTCGGACTAGAACTGCTCGAGCCGACCCGCTTGTACACCACGCCGCTGTTGGACTCTCTTGCCGAGCACCCTGGTGCGATTCACGCACTGAGTCACGTCACGGGCGGGGGAATCGCCGCGAACCTCGCCCGCGTCTTGCCGACGGGCGTGTGGGTCGACCTCGATCGCTCGACCTGGAGCCCGCCTGGCGTCTTTCGCGTTCTCGTTGACTGGGCGGGGGATCCGCTCGAATCGACCGAAGGCACATGGAACCTCGGTATCGGAATGCTCGCTGTCGTGTCCCACGAATCGGCCAGCACATTGACCCGCGAATGGACGATTGCGGGGATCGATTCCTGGGTTGTCGGTCACGTTTCGGACCGCGAACACTCGGTGGACGGGTATGTCACGAGTGCCAAGGGAGTCGACGGCGGAGCCGTAAGGCTTGTCGGCACTTACGCCGACTGAACCTCGTCAGTGTCGTCGATGTCATCCTCGGCGTTCGCATCGGGACTGGTCGAAGCCGGTGACGCATATTCCGGCCACTTTGCCAGGTCTTCGTCGAGACGCGGATTTACCCCGAGTTCCGATTCGAGCTTTGTCAGGTCGGTGTCGGGACTGAAGTATTTCAGTTCGCGCGCAACCTTGGTGTGCTTCGCTTTTTGACGGCCGCGGCCCATAGTGGACCCCTTTCCCTCACACATTTCGCCTCACCGGCGATCGTCGTGTCCGGGGCGTCAGGCGTTCAGAATATCACGACCCGAGCAGAGCGATGGCGGAGATATACCCAAGTGCCGCCACAACTATTCCGCCGACGACGTGCGACGTCACCATAATCGCACCGATCCAGATTTCACGACGCTCGATGTGTTGGGCCGCCGTGACAGTCAGGGTCGAAAACGTGGTGAGACCTGCAGCGAATGCGAGAACGAGAGACGCGATTGTCCAGTCAAGAACCTGAGTTGCGAACGCACCGGCCGCGATGCCCACGGCGAGACTTCCCACCCCGTTGACCGCAAACAAACCCCGCGACCACACGCCGGGACGGACGACCGTCATGACGCCGAATCGGGCTAATGCGCCGAGCCCGCCCGCCACGATTTGCGCGAGAACCCACCAGGTTTCGATCATGTCGCCCCCGAGCGGCGTGCGCCCAGCCGCAGTCCAGCCATCGCACAGACGAGACCCATAATGATGGATCCGATGGCGTAGGAGCCCATCACGACAAGGGGCACGGCCCCATGGCGAACAATCGGTACCGCGACGTCGAGCGAAATCGCGGACAAGGTAGTGAAGGCTCCGAGAAATCCGGTTGTGACTCCGAGGTGCATCCACGTGGGAATCGACGACATGCGTCGAGCGACGAGATACCCCAGCACGAAAGAACCAATCAGGTTGACCAATAATGTCGGGTAGGGCCACCAGTAATCGTCAATTTGTCCCGCAACAAGAGCGATACCAATGCGCGCTGCGCTACCCGCAAGCCCGCCGACAAATACGGCCACAACGGGCTTCAGTGACGTGTGCACAATCGTCAGCGTACTCGTGTCCTTAGCCCATAATTTGGCGGTTAGGCTTGTCACACGACGCCAAAGGAGTGCCCGTGTCCGTAGTTCCGCTCTTCAGTCACGATGACCATCGGGGCGAGGTCGTTGAACGCTGGGGCAAGAAAGCGTGGACTCAGTCATCGTCATGGTGGAAGCACCTCGATGCCATTGGCCGTGACGCGTTCCTCGCCGAAGGTGTCGCGCTCAAGGTCGAGTATTTAGGTGCGAAAGACGCCGAATTAGCCGTAACGGACTCCGCCGTCGTTGCCCTCGTCCTTCGGCACAGGACCTGGATCACGCAGGGTTGGGGCGGGATCGAGCCCAGTGCCGAGCAATTCATCGGCCTCGGGAATATGTATGTCGCGGACGAGCGCTTCGCTCGTCATTACGGCGGTATTGAGGGCGCTCGCTATGTTCGCGACGCAATCGTCGCATGGGTCGCCGCATCCCCACAGTCTTCGGAATCATCCAGCTCAAGCCGCCATTCAGCTAAAGGAACAATCTCGTGAACCGTCTCGCCATATTCAGTCTCAGGAATCGCGCACTCATCGCCCTGGTCACTGTTGTTGTTGCGATTTTCGGTGGCATCGCGATGTCGCTTCTCAAACTCGAGTTGATTCCCTCGATTACGTTTCCACAACTCGTTGTCGTCACGAACTACCCAGGCGCATCTCCTGTCATCGTCGAAAAGGAAGTGTCGACCCCGATTGAAACGGCGATTCAGGGAGTCAACGGACTCGAATCGACGACCGCGACGTCGCAGAATGGTCTGTCTCAGATCACGGCGGCTTTTGCGTACGGTACGAGTCTTGAATCGGCAGAACAAAAGGTTCAACTGGCGATCAACCGCATTTCTAACCTGCTTCCGGCCGGAATCGAGCCACAGGTTATCGCTGGGTCATTCTCGGACATCCCCGTCCTTCAAATGGCGGTGACGAGCGATCTCGCCCCCGATCAGCTGAATCAAGCCTTGAAAGACATCGCGGTTAAAGAACTGACCAAGTTGGAGGGCGTTCGAGACGCCGCGGTGTTTGGCGCCAACGGTGAACACATCGCTATCGTCCCCAACGATAAAGAGTTGGACCGGCTTGGATTGACGACCACCGACATTCAAACCGCACTTCAGACCGCCGGAATTCGAATCGGTGCGGGAAGCGTTATGTCCGCAAATGGCGAACTGTCGATTGTGTCGGGAACCCCGCTCGCGAGCCTCCGTGACATCCGCTCAGTCCCCGTCACTATTCCCTACAAGCCGCCGGCCGTCACCGTGCCGAAAGTGCCCGATTTTCCGACTATTTCAGTCAGTCCTCGATTGAGCGGTACGTGGAGTTTGGACGAATTGAACGGCGGAGAGTGCATCGAGCCCTACCCCAATCTCATTGATGATCTATACCAGATTGTTGCCTGTGACTCCGCCCACTCGGCGCAACTTGTTCGCGTCGGCGACCTGCGTACGGATGCGGGAATCCCGATTTATCCCGGGGACGCGGCTATCGGACCTGTCGCAATGGGCGAGTGCATTTCATCGGGAGTCATCTCGGCGACCGCAAAAGCAACCTACCCGTTATTGACCACAGCCCCTTTGTTGACGACAGATTTCTTCTACCCGATGAGCCAGACCCAGTGGAACAAGGGCAATACTTTCTATTACTGCATAGCTCACAGCTTCTCCGTTGGCCCCGTCACGGAAAGCGTCGCGGGCAGCAGGGTGAACACCGTTGTACCCGCCGCACCCGCAATCCCTGGATCCTCCGCGACCAGCCCGTCATCATTCGCTGGCTCGACGACAACGCCGACGACTCTCTCGGTCACCACAATCGGTGAACTCTCCCGCGTGTCGGTTCAGCCCGATGTCATTACGTCGATTTCGCGTGTCAACGGCCAACCATCGCTGACTCTCGCCATCACGAAACGTGCCGATGCGAACACGGTGGACGTGTCCCGTGCGGTTGTCGCGGCCCTGCCCGCGATTACTGACCTGCTCGGTAACGGCACCGAATTTACTGTCGTCTTCAATCAAGCCCCGTTCATCGAGAAGAGCATCGAGTCACTCGCGATTGAAGGGCTCCTCGGGTTAGTCTTCGCGATCATCGTGATTCTCGTCTTTCTATTGTCGATTCGATCGACGCTTGTCACCGCGGTGTCGATTCCGACGTCGTTGTTGCTGACATTCATCGGTATGTGGGCCAGCAACTTTTCGCTCAACATTCTCACTATCGGTGCGGTCACCATCTCGATCGGTCGAGTTGTCGACGACTCGATCGTGGTCGTGGAAAATATCAAGAGGCACATGTCTCTTGGTGAAGAACGCATGGTCGCCATTCGAGACGGAGTTAAAGAGGTCGCCACCGCGGTCACCGCATCGACCATCACGACGGTCGCCGTGTTCCTTCCGCTGGCGTTCGTTGGTGGGTTGTCCGGCGAACTATTCCAGCCATTTGCCGTCACGGTGACGATCGCACTACTCGCGTCGCTGTTCGTGTCGCTGACCATCGTGCCCGTTCTGGCCTATTGGTTCCTCGGCGACAAGAAGCCGAAAAAGAATGTGTCGACAAAGCTGACGAAGCCGACGAAGCCCGCCACATCGGGATTGGAAGACAACGACTTCTTGCAGCGTAACTACCGCCCGATCGTCCGTTGGACGATCACGCACCCGCTTGCGACGATGCTCATCGCAATCCTCACACTGGGAGGGACCCTCGCACTCGCTCCGCTGATGAAGACGAACTTTGTTGGGGGAAGCGGCCAGTCAACGATTACTCTGACTCACTCGACGCCGGGCGGGCTCACACTCATGGACCGCGCAGCCGTCGCCGAAGACGTCGAAGCGAAACTACTGGACTACCCCGGTATTGAAACCGTGCAGACATCGATTGGTGGCGGAAATGGCTTCGCCGCTTTCAACGGCCAGGCGGGAAATATCATTTACCAGATCACTATCTCGGATGAGGTGGACGCTGATCTGGTTCGCGCCGAAGTCACGCGTGACCTGGAAACCATCACCGACACGGGCGAAATTGTGTCGGCTCAGGGTGGTGCGTTTGGTTCACAGACCATTGACATCACCGTGAAAGCCCCGTCGGAAGAGACACTTACCGCGGTCACTGCAGCCATCGCCACGGCGGTCACCGAGACGAAATCCGCCGATAGCGTCACGACGTCACTCGATGACACGCAGTCTTACATTTCGATTTCTATCAAGCGGAAAGAAGCGGCGAGATACGCGCTTTCCGAGGTTCTGATTGGACGGACGCTGTCGGGGCTCATTGCCCCTACTGCGATTGGCCAGGTCGTGATTGATGACGTCACCATGGACCTCATTGTCGAAACCAAGAATTCACCAGACACCCTTGGCGAATTGCGTAACTTCAAGCTGACCACTCCCCTCGGTGGCACGGTGCTTCTGTCCAAGGTGGCGACCATCGGGATCACCGAAACTGCTGCGTCGCGCACGACCGAACGTGGTGTTTTGTCCGCGTCCGTTGCGGTCACGCCGACGTCGGACAACCTCTCGGAATCGACCGCAGCGGTTAACGCGGCGCTCGCGAGCGTCACGTTGCCGTCGGGAACCACAGCCACTGTTGGCGGTGTCTCCCAAGACCAGGTCGAATCCTTCCAGCAGTTGGGCCTCGCGCTTCTGGCCGCAATCCTGATTGTGTATGTCGTGATGGTGGCCACCTTCCGATCGCTGCGTCAACCCCTGTTATTGCTCGTTTCGATTCCGTTCGCTGCGACCGGCGCGATTGCACTCCAGATCATCTCGGGAATCCCTCTGGGAATCTCGTCGCTCATCGGGTTGCTAATGCTCGTCGGAATCGTGGTTACGAACGCAATCGTTCTCATTGACCTCGTGAACCAGTATCGCGAGCGCGGTGGCTCGGTCATCGAATCGTTGCTCGACGGAACGAGCCGACGAGTTCGACCCGTTTTGATGACAGCGCTCGCGACGGTTTTTGCGCTCACGCCTCTCGCGATCGGCGTGACGGGAAGCGGCGGATTCATCTCGCAGCCTTTGGCGATTGTTGTGATCGGTGGTTTGTTGTCGTCAACGATCCTCACGCTTCTCGTTCTTCCCGCGCTCTACTCGCTCGTTGAAGGGCGCAAGGAACGCAAGGCGACTCGTCGGGTCCTGAAGGCCTAAGGCGCGGGCGACAACACCCACAGCACCTCGGCTGGTTCGCTCGTTGAGGGGTTGCGCCAGGTGTGTGGTTCGCGGCCACGGAAGGTCATCGCGTCCCCGGTATTGAGGTTGTACGTGGTGGGGCCGAGGACGATGTCGAATTGTCCTTGAAGGACGTAGACGAATTCGATTTCGGTGTCGAGGGCATACAGTTCTTCTCCGCCGGAACCCCGGGGGCTGACGATCGAGTGCAAAACCTCAACGTGGGTTTGTGAACCCGGCGACAACAGGTATTCGCGGGCGTTGATGCCACCAAAGTTGATCATGGCACCTTCCCCCGCGCGCACAATGGCGCTGGTTGGAGGCTCGAACAATTCACCGACTCGAAGTCCTAAGGCCTCACACACCGCCACCAGCGACGCAACGGACGGAGAAACGTGGTCGCGCTCGAGCTTGCTCACGAATCCCTCCGTGAGCCCGGCAGCAGCTGCCACTTGCCCGAGCGTGAGTCCGCGGGCGAGCCTCGTTGCGCGAAGGCGTCCGCCGATGGGAATCGCCTTATCACTCACCTGTTTTGCCGTGCGTCGGATGCTGCCGGCCATGATCAGCGGGTCTCCATCGCGACTGCTCGAACGGGCGCGCCGTCGATCCCAACGAACTTCATCGGCAATATCGACACGAGCGGGTCGGCAAAGTCGACCGACTCGAGATTGCACAAATTTTCGCAGATGACGCCGCCAACCTCGGCGATGAGGTGGTGTGCGGGGAAACCCTCACCCGAGTGATCGACGTCGGGCGTCTCGTCGATGTTGAGCGCATCGAGCCCAATCGTCCGCACACCGCGTTCAAGCAGGAACGACACGAGTCCGGCGTCAAGGAAGGGGTTGTCGAAGTACGTCGGGTCGCCGTAGTGACGAGCCCAGCCAGTGTGAACGAGGACGATATCGCCAGCGCGAGCGGACTCGACTTCCGATCGAACGGAATCGAGAGTGATGCGCTCGCGAGCCTGGACGCCGTCGCAGTGAAGGAGCACGCCTCGACCGACGAATCTCTCTAGCGGAACCTCATCGATTTTCTCGGTGTTGTCGTCGAAATGGAACGGTGCGTCGACGTGTGTTCCGCTTTGGCTGCCCATCCGAATCGACATGAGATTGAACCCGTCCTTAGCGATCGTCGCGTGTTGGGCGATGTGCGGAACGGGATCACCGGGGTAAACCACGGTCTCGGCAGTGATTTCTCGGGAAAGGTCTACGACACGAACTATCTCCATGAGAAAAAACTATTGCCTGTGAGGCAAGAAAGGAATAGCATGGCGTCACATTGTCAACCAACCTTTTGAGAGGATTCGCAATGAGCAACGTTGCTCACAACCCCAAACCCAAAATCACTGAGGTCGAAGGCTTCGGTATTGACACCATTCCCGACGCCGATCGTACGTCGACGCCACGGGACCTGTTCCGCATTCAATTCGGTGGTGCGAACACGTTCGCAACCGTTTTGCTCGGAACCTTCCCCATCTTCTTTGGGCTCTCCTTCTGGGAGGGCGTCGGTGCCGCCGTCCTCGGTGTGCTCGTCGGAACCCTCTTCCTCATGCCGATGGGACTCTTCGGACCGCGCACGGGAACCAACAACGCCGTCGCATCTGGTGCGCACCTCGGTGTCACCGGGCGTATCGCGGGCTCGTTCCTGTCGCTCCTGACCGCAATCGCGTTCTACTCGATTTCAGTGTGGGTCGGCGGAGACGCCCTCGTCGGCGCATTCGTTCGCTTGTTCGGCGCAGAAGACACCCAGATGCTGCGAATCGGGCTGTACTCGCTCATTGGACTCATCGTCATCATCGTGGTGGTTTACGGCTACCAGTTCATGTTGCTCATCAACCGCATTGCGGTGTGGGCGAACACTGTTCTGATGCTGCTCGCCATTGTTGCGTTCGCCAGTGTGTTCGACCCCTCGTACGCCGGATCAGGTGAATATCTGCTTGGTGGGTTCTGGCCGACCTTCATTCTGTCTGCACTCATCGTCATGTCGAATCCGATCTCGTTTGGTGCATTCCTCGGTGACTGGTCGCGCTATATCCCCAACGGAACCTCGAACGGCAAGCTCGCGCTCGCGACGTTTGGAGCCCAGGCGATGACACTGATTCCGTTTATCTTCGGTGTCGCCACGGCGACTCTGGTGACCGGCGGAGACTACGTCGTCGGATTGATCGGTGCCGCACCCGAGTGGTACGCCTACCTCATCATCATCGTGGCGTTCGTTGGTGGTCTGTCCACAGGAAGCACCTCGCTCTACGGAACCGGACTCGACTTCTCGTCCGTGTTCCCCAAGCTCTCGCGTGTCCAGGCGACTATCGCCATCGGAACCGTTGCCTTTGCCTTCATCGTGGTCGGACGTCTGTACTTCGACCTGCTCGGAGCTGTCAACGGATTCGTCGGTGCGATCGTGGTGACCACCACTCCGTGGATGATCATCATGGCAATCGGGTTCTGGAACCGTCGCGGTTGGTATAGCAACGAAGACCTCCAGGTGTTCAACCGCGGCAAGAAGGGTGGCCGTTACTGGTACACCAACGGAATCAACTGGCGCGCCATGGTCGCGTGGGTCGTCTCGGCGGTCCTCGGTCTGCAGTTCGCCTACTACCCGCCGATCATCGAAGGACAGTGGAATGCGGTTGCTGGCGGAGTTGACCTCAGCCTCATCGTCGCCATTGTCTCGGCCGCCGTGTTGTACGTCGGTGCGTTGATTCTCTTCCCCGAGCCCGACTACGTGTTCGGACCGAAGGGTCCCCGCATCGGTCGTTCGGTGAAGTCCACCATCCCGCCCGTCCGATAGAAAGCTGCAATGACTGGTCCCGTCCCCCGCGACAACGCGGGAAACAAGGTCGGACAGGTCGATGCGACGGTGGTGCCCCGGTTCGCCGGGGCACCTACCTTCGCTCGGCTTCCCCGCCGCGATGAAGTTACCCGAGCCGATATTGCGGTGGTGGGCATCCCGTTCGACGCGGGTGTGAGCTATCGCCCCGGCGCTCGGTTCGGACCTAACCACATTCGCGAATCCTCGCGCTTGTTGCGGCCATATAACCCCGCCCAGGACGCGATGCCGTTCGCGCTTGCGCAGGTGGTCGATGCTGGCGACCTCGGGGTCAATCCGTTTGACATCGCCCGGGCGATTAGCCAGATTGAAGCGGGTATGGATGAACTCACCGCTGACGGCACGAAGGTTGTCACACTCGGCGGCGACCACACCATCGCGTACCCCATTCTCAAATCCCTGCACAAAAAACACGGGCCGATTGCGGTCATTCACTTTGACGCCCACCTCGACACGTGGGACACCTACTTCGGGGCACCCCTGACCCACGGGACGCCGTTTCGACGAGCGAGCGAGGATGGGTTCTTGGACCTGACGGGTTGCCTGCATGTCGGAATCCGCGGACCGCTGTATTCCGACACAGACCTGTCCGACGACTCGGCACTCGGTTTCCAGGTATTGCGCGCGACGGACGCTGACGACCTTGGAATCGACGAAATGATTGCGCGA
>CAIRWJ010000269.1 GCA_903882245.1 uncultured Microbacteriaceae bacterium
CATGATGGCCCCGAGGCGACCCGGCCGGGCTACGACCAAATCGCGCAGGGCGAAGCAGGCCTCATGTCGGTCACCGGCTCTGGGCCCGACGACCCGCAACGCGTAGGAATCCCCATCGCTGATGTTCTCGCAGGAATGAACGGCGCGTTTGGCATAGTCGCCGCACTGTTCGATCGCGAGAAGACGGGCAGGGGACAGATCATTCGCACGTCGCTTCTCGCCGCGACGATCGGCGCCCACGTCTATCAAGGCACCGCGCAGACGGTGGCTGGCGTTTCGGGAACGGCTCGGGGGAACCACCACCCATCACTCGCGCCATACGGATTGTTCCACTGCGCCGATTCACATGTTCAAATCGCGGTCGGAACAGAAGGTCACTGGGCGGCTCTGTGCCGAGTCCTCGGCCTCGAACCGGACGCACGATTCGACACAAACGCGGGGCGAGTCACCCATGTTGACGACCTCATCGAGGTCATCAACGGTGCACTGTCGGCATGGACCGTCGGTGAGGTGCTCGATGCCCTCACTAAAGCGGGCGTTCCCGCGGGCAAGGTGCGGTCGATGGATGAGGTGTATTCCTGGGACCAGACGCGGTCGCAGGGGCTGGTCGCGACGGTTAACCACTCAACATTGGGGACGATCGAGATTCCTGGGCCGCCGTTGCGGTGGTTCGACGGAGCAACCGAAGTTACTCCGACGAACCATACCGCGCCACCGACTCTCGGTGAGCACACCAACGCGGTTCTGCGTTGGCTAGCCGACGACTAGCGCTTCGCAGGCTTTTTTGCCGAGACGGTTGTCGCCGATCGACGGACGGCCGCGCGACGCACAAGCCACCGTGTGAGCCAGGCGATTACCGCCGCGACGGGAACCCAGGGGATGACCATTCCAATTGCGACGAGGGTTCCGCCGAAGAATGCGAGCAGTCCATACCAACCGGCCACGATTCCGCCCCAGAAGTTGTCGGGGATGGGGTCAGTTGCGCTTTCAGGAAGACCGATGTCGACCTGGACCGTGGAGAGAGCGATTTGATCGCTGTAGTACCGCATTTCGGATTGCAACTGCTCGAGTTGGGCCTGGCGATCAGCGAGGGCCGACTCGATCTCGATCAAGTCCTGCGTCGTCGTTGCGGTCTTTTCCAAGGCGGTGAATCGGGCGATGGACGACTCCAGCGCAGAGATGCGCGCTTCGTAGTCGGTGACAGTGAGCGTCACATCAGTCGAATTTTGGCTGAGGCTGTGAACTGTTGCGACTTCGTCCAGCCCGGCGAGAAATGAATCGATTTCGGCGGCGGGCACACGAACGGTCAGGGAAACCGACGTAATCTTTCCGTCATTGTCGCTGTAGACCGATCGGCCATCAATTTTGCCCTGCGCGGCTTTGCTTCGCTTTTCCACCTCGTCGGCGACGGCCGCCGGGTCGTCCCCGGTAAGAAACGCGTAGGCGGTGGTGATGATTGATTCGTCACGAACCGACGAAATTCCGGCGGCGGAGCCGAGGTCCGTTGTGTTTCCGCCGACGGCGGGCGCACCGGGGTCGTATCCGGCTACATCAGAGACGGGAACTTCACTGCCCATCGAGGAACAACCAGCCAGACCAATCGCAGACAACGCGAGGACGGCAAACAGCGAATTTTTCTTCATGTTCGCGACGCTACGCCCGTTCAACCCAATCGCCTAATGAGAACATCCAAGAATTGTCCAAGGATTTGGGGACGTAAGGCCTTACAATCCACCGGTCAGTGAGCCGCCAAGTGGCGAAGATCGGGGAGCGATTTTACAAAGAGTGCGGGCACGAGCGTGGCAAGCCCGGCAAAGGCGGTGGCAATGACGAACCCACCCGTTGCGCCCCACAGGTCGATGGACACGCCGGCTACGGCACTCGCGAGGGCCGCACCGCCGACCCAACCCGTTCCGAGCCAGCCGAGGCTCTCGGGAATATTTCCCTTGGCCACCGATTCGGTCGCGATGGCGTATTGAACCGTCATCGCTGGCGCGACTCCCAACCCGGAAATGAATAGCGCGATGGTGAGCAGGATGGGGTCAACGGTGAACATGGCGAGCCCAGTGCCAATGGCGACGATACCGAGTCGCCGAGACAGCGACCAGGGACCCATGGGGGTGTGACCCATCGCAAGTCCAGCGATGAGTGACGACAGCGCCCACAAGCCGAGAACGA
>CAIRWJ010000270.1 GCA_903882245.1 uncultured Microbacteriaceae bacterium
ATCGCCAGTCAATGCTTGTGGAATCGAGGGGATGAGCCGAACGTTCTCGGTCACGTCTTCGCCCGTAATGCCATCACCACGCGTCGCCGCCTTGACGAGGATGCCGTTTTCATAACGCATGCTGAGCGCAAGTCCGTCGATCTTCACCTCACACAACCACCGCACCTGCTGACCGGCATCGCGTTCGGTCTTGGCCATCCATTCGCTGAGTTCCTCGACCGAAAACACGTTGTCGAGGCTGTACAAACGTTCAAGGTGCACGACCGGGTCGAACAGCGTCGAGTTCGTTCCGGCGACACGTTGGGTAGGACTGTCCTGACTTTGGACTTCAGGGAATTCCCGTTCGATCTCGTCGAGGCGGCCCAACAGCTTGTCATAATCTGCATCCGCAACGAGCGACTCGTTTCGGGCATAGTAGGCATCCGCAAGTTCCGCGATTGTGTCGCGCAATTTCGCGGCCTGCGCGTGCGCCTCTGACGGGGTCAATCCCGACACGGGTCGGTCATCGAGCGGTTCCGCGGTCACGCTTCAATTCTACGAGCGAGCGCACCTGCATCAGCGTGGATACACACAGAAGTGTCTGACCCCACCCCCCACCATCACGTTTGTGGAAACCAATTGTCACATTTCCCACCTTCCTGGAAACTAAACGCCCCCTGGCGGGCAATGTGATGCGCAAACACACGTTTGGTTTCCACGAACGTCGGGTTTTGGCCAAACCGTTTCCCCAAACGTAGAGGGCGCGAGCGAAATACGCCGGATTCTGCAGACATTCAGGATTGTTTGAGCGCTAGCGCGGCAAATCGACCAGTGGTCTGCAATAACGAACTGTTGGACGCGATTTGTCTGCAGAAACAGGTGGGTGGCAGGTTATCGCAGTGCCAGGGCATGCTGTCGCAGGGACTACTGGACGCCGAGGATGTCGACGACGAACACGAGGGTGTCGCCACCCTTGATTTGATCGCCGGAGCCTGTGTCGCCGTATCCGAGGTCGCTCGGGATGATGACGACGACCCGCGAGCCGACCTTCTGACCAACTAGTGCGTCGCGGAAACCTTGGATTACACCCGAGGTACTGAACGTCGCGGGCTCGCCACGGTCGAAGCTCGAGTCGAACACTTCGCCGGTGTTCCAGTTGACGCCTTCGTAGTTGACGATGACGGTCGCACCGTCGGCGACGACTGCGCCGTCACCCTGGATGAGAGTTTCGATCGCGTACTCGGAAGGAACGTCTCCAGCGGGGATGGTCACGGTGGGATTTCCATCGGTGAAAACAACCTCGGGGAAGCCTGCAAGCGGTTCGACGGGGGTTCCCGTCGCCTCAGCAAGTGGCTTTGCCGCGATTGAGGTGACATCGATGACGAAAACCAGTGTGTCTTCGACGCCAATCCCAGCCTGTTCCGCCTGAGCGCCGAAACCTTCGGCGTTAGGAATGACAGCAACGATTCGCGTGCCCACCGTGGTGCAGGAAATCGCCTTCGCCAGTCCGACGAAGCTCGTCGCGGCAGTGTCGATCGGATACGGGATTGACGATGTTTCCGTGTATTCGGATTTTTCGATTTCAAGTCCGGTCGTGCCGTTGTACAGCGAGTAGTTGATGGTAACGGTGTCACCGTTTGCGACAGCAGCGCCGGTCCCAGAGATGGCCACCGAGCGTTCCGTCGTGGTGACGGTCAGTCCCTTATCAAACGTGATTGTCGGCACGGCGCCGAATTCACCGTCCACCTTCACGGCCGAGGATGCGGCACCCGACGGTATGCAATTGTCTCCGCCCGGCGACGAACAACCGGCGAGCGCCAGAGCGACGAGAGAAACAGTGAGGATGGAAGCGATACGCGACATGGAAAACCTTCGGTGTCAATGGAGTGCGCAATCCGCGCGGGCACCTTCTAGTTTAGGTTCGTGCCGGGCAGAGTTGTGACAGATTCAACGTTTACGGGGAAATTCACCGACGCACGTAAAACGCACATTGCCTTGGCTTCCTCGTGGAGTCGATCGACGTCGGCCGCGCTCGCGGTGGTTTCGATGGTGGGTCGAAGCGTCACGCTCGTCATCGCCCCGGAGCCTCCCTGATAGCTCATTGTCCCGGTGGTTTCGTCAACGTAATCGACGATCGCAATGCCGGCCTCATGCGCTGCGTAGAGAAACGACAGCATGTGGCATTGCGCGATGGCCGCCATAAGCAATTCCTCGGGATTCCACAGCCGCACATCCCCGCCAAAGCCCTCCGCAGCCGATGCGACGAGCGTCGCGTGCTTGTCCGAGGTGATTATCGACTCGTGAGAATAATCGCCGCCGATCTCTCGCTCGGTCGGGTTGCTGTTGTGCCAGCGGAGTCGAATCTCGAAGTTGTGGTCCATAGCCGTTTCTCAATTGTCGTTGGGGTACCAACGGA
>CAIRWJ010000271.1 GCA_903882245.1 uncultured Microbacteriaceae bacterium
AATTCGACCTTCTGGTTCTCAGCGAGACTCTTGAAACCATCGGTCTCGATCGAGCTGAAGTGTGCGAAGAGGTCGGGACCGCCCTCATCGGGGGTGATGAAACCATAACCCTTTTCGTTGTTAAACCATTTCACGACGCCTGTGGCCATGATGCTGCGCTCCTTGCTGTTTGATGGGTCGTACTTCGCCCACCAAGGTCACCATCCCTGTGTCCCAGAACTGCCTGAGAGTGATGTGTGACTTATTTGACACTAGCGCAGATTTATTGAATCACGCACAAGATTTACAACATTTGTCGTTTGCCCCCGAAACGTTGTTGCGCTCGGGGCACGGTCACGCCACTCGGCGACGGTATGCCGACCGATAGACTTTCCCAACGACCGTTCGTGAAAGGACATCGTGAAGAGCGTCTCAATCGTCATTCCCGCCTATAACGAAGAAGAAACGATTCTTCCGTGCCTCGAGGCATGTATTGCTCAGACTGTGCCAGCACACGAAATAATCGTCGTCAACAACAAGTCCACCGACAAAACCGTCGCCATCGTTCGCGAGGTGCAATCGCTCTATCCCGACGCACCCATCATCCTGATCGAGCAAGCAGACTCGCAGGGAATTACGCCGACACGAAACAAGGGTTTCGATGCGGCAACGGGAGACATCATCGGGCGTATCGACTCGGACTCGATTGTTGAACCAAACTGGGTCGAGGAAACAGCCAAAGCTTTCGCAGATCCGACCGTCGCCGCAATCACGGGCCCGGTGATTTACTACGAATTTCCGTTCCGTCGCTTCGGCAAAATCGCGGATGACACGATGCGCAAGGCGATGTTCAAACTGGTTAAGGACTACAAGTTTTTGTTTGGCTCGAACATGGGAATGACCCGCACAGCGTGGCTCGCGGTTCGTGATGAAACCTGTGCCGACGAAGAAGACCTTATGCACGAGGACTTGGATCTTGCTGTCCACGTTCATCGTGCGGGTCTAAAAATCATTTACGCTCCACGCGTCGTCGCCGGAATGTCGCTTCGTCGGATGGATGACAGCCCGTCAGACATGGTCTCGTACCTCATGCGATTCGACCGTACCTACAACCACCACGGTATTCCTGATCGCCGACTGCGTGTCCCCGCGGCGGCGTTCATGGCGGTGTACCCCATCGTCAAGACGATGCACTGGGGCAAGCGCATCAGCCGTGCGATTCGCAAGCCCCAGTAAAAACTATTTTGTGGGAGAAGTCTTTTGGGTGGCAGGTCTGCGAGTCACGGGCTTTGTCACCGACGGAACGATTGCGTCGCGAAGATCGACAGGTTCTGACTGTGTGTGTTCCTGACGGTGGCGACGATTCTTCGCTGTGATGTTGAGGGCCTCGACGATGACAGCGAACGCCATCGGGCCGTAGATGAAGGCCTTGTCGATCTCGGAGCCAAATCCTTCCGCGACAAGCGACGCCCCAATGAGCACGAGGAACGCGAGCGCGAGCATTTTGACGGTGGGGTGTTTGGTCACAAAGTCGCCAACCCAGTTTGCAGCGAACAACATCGCGATGGACGAGATGACGACCGCGACGATCATGATCGCGAGACTGTTAGCCATTCCGACAGTCATCCCTACCGCCGTGATGATGCCGTCGATCGAGAAGACGATGTCGAGAACGAGGATTTGGCCGATAATCGCCGCGAACGCCTTTGCTCCTTTTTGGCCCGGGTTGGCCTTGCCTTCTTCGCCTTCAAGGTTTTCGTGGATTTCGGTGACCGACTTGTAAATAAGAAAGATTCCGCCGGCGATCAAGATGAGGTCGCGACCGGAAAAGTGGAAATCACCGAGGGACAGAATGTCTTCGTCCAGTTGGATGATCCAATATGCCCCGAATAACATCAACACACGCGTCACCATTGCGGCGCTGAGTCCGACGAATTGCGCGCGCTTACGCATCTCGCCGGGGAGGTTAGACGCGAGGATCGTGATGAAGATGATGTTGTCGATACCGAGCACAATCTCGAGAATCGTCAGGGTTGACATCGATAACCAGACAGCGGGGTCGGTCAAGAATTCGATCATATACACATCCTAAATCAGCGCGATAGGATGAACAGATTCACGGGAGCTCGAAAGGGCTGAGAGGAAGCCACAGCTTCGACCGTCATACCATCCGGGTAATGCCGGATTGGGAAGGCAGTTTCATCCCGTGCACAGGACAGAAAGTGCACCACCATGAACTACACATTTAGCGGTTGGCGAACCGTCGATCTGATTGTCGCCGCGGTACTCGCTGTCGCCTCGGGCGTGATCTTTGTCGCATGGAATTCGCTGTATGCGCCGCTGTCGCTCGGCCTCAGCGGACTGACACCGGGTTTCGTCGCATTGCTGGACGGAGTGTGGCTCATCGGAGGTTTGCTCGTCGCACTCGTCATCCGACGACCAGGCGCCGCCGTTCTCGGTGAGATGATTGCCGCGTCGGTTTCGGCGATTATCGGCAATCAGTGGGGTTTCACCGTTTTGCTCTTTGGTTTCGCGCAAGGAATGGCGATGGAGCTCGGATTCCATCTCATGCTACGCAACAAAGTCGACTTCTTCATTGTCGCCGCAGCGGGTGCGTTTGGAGGTGTCGTTCAGGGAACTTTGGAGTATTTCTACTTGTACGTTGGAACAGGCGTTGAGTTCGCCACAATCTATATTGCCTCTGCCGCGGCGTCGGGCGCGATACTCGGAGCCGGGCTTTCTGTGCTTCTCGTTCGTGCCTTGAGCAAAACCGGCATTCTCGCGACGTTCGGACGGTGAGATGTCCCGCAGCCTCGTGTCATTCAAATCCTGGTCGTTGGTGTTCAACGGTTCTGACTTTGAGACGCTTCGCGATATTTCATTGAAAATTGTTGCCGGTGAGAGAGTCCTCATCACCGGTCCGAGTGGTGGGGGCAAATCAACTCTGGTCCGGGCCATAGCCGGATTGGTTGATACCTCCACCGTGCAGGAATACGGCAATAGAACGAACCGAGCGAAATCGGTGGCGTATGTCGGGCAAGAACCGGACGAGCAGATTCTTTTCCCCACAATTCGCGATGAGGTCGCCTTTGTCGCCGAGACCGCGGTGGCGGATCCGTCGGAGGTCGAGGGCCGAATCCGAGAAGCGCTGGACTCAGCCGGGGTCACCAACCCAATCGAGTCCTCAACCGGGCACTTATCGGGCGGCGAAAAACAGCGCGTTGCCATTGCGACGGCCATGGCTTCCCGTCCCGACCTGTTGGTGTTGGACGAACCAACCGCGAGCCTCGATGGAATTTCTATGGAAACAGTCCGCGATGCAGTTCACCGCGTCATCACAGAATCAGATTCGGCGCTGGTCATCGTTGAACATCGCATCAAGCTCTGGCGCAAACTCGTGGATCGAATAATCGTGGTCGCAGATGGTCGCATTGCCATAGACGGCCCTCTCGATGAAGTTTTAGCAACACAACGAGGTGCGCTCGTTGCGCTCGGCGTGTGGGTTCCCGGTCATTCGCGGGCCACCAAACCCAAAGCTCGTCAGCGTGGGGCACAGACCGTAATCACGACGCGAAAACTCGTCGTCTGTCGTGCGGAAGGCGCAAAGTCCTTTCGGTTGCCGGCGTTGAACCTGCGCGAAGGGGAGGCCGTGGCGATCACCGGTCTCAACGGAGCGGGAAAAACGACCGCGCTACGTGTGCTCGGCGGACTGATCGCCCCACAAAGCGGAACGGTCGAATACCTTGAACAAAGCGTTGAGCCACACCGACTACCCGCTCGCGCACTCGTGAACCTTGCATCGTCCGTGCTGCAGAACCCGTCGTACGGTTTCGGAAACGGAACGGTGGGGGACGAAGCGCCCGCTCACGAACGCGCTGCGGTCGGCTTGCGAGGGATGGATCGTCGACACCCACAAAGTCTGAGTGGAGGAGAGCGGCGCAGACTTGCGATAGCCTCCGCCTTGTCGCGTGAGCCTCGAATCCTCTTGCTGGACGAACCGTCATTCGGTCAGGACGCGCATTCGTGGCATGACCTCCTGGATCGGCTGCGGGACTATCTCGATGCGGGAGGCTCCATTGTGCTGGCATCTCACGATCAGTTGCTGGTTCGTTCGCTCGCGCACCGAGTGATTCATCTCGGAGAAACACTGTGACGGCGCGTCGCCCGCACTCGATGGCACTAATCGTGGCGAGTGCTGTCCCCGCGCTCGTCCTTGTCTGGAGTGTCGACCCGTGGATGCCAATTCTCCTGGGTCTCCCGCTGATCGCCTTTCTCGCGGCGATGTCGTCGGATGTCATCACGCCGCCGTCGCGCACGTCAATGTTTGTG
>CAIRWJ010000272.1 GCA_903882245.1 uncultured Microbacteriaceae bacterium
CATGATGATGGATCCGATCGCGTACGACCCCATCACGATCAACGGCCCAACGCCGTGGCGGACAATCGGCACCGCGACATCGAGCGAAATGGCCGACAGCGTGGTGAACGCTCCAAGGTATCCGGTCGTCACGCCCAGTCGCAGCCACACCGGCATGGACGTCATCCCGTGGCCGACGAGAAATCCCAACACGAACGACCCAATCAGGTTGACGAGAAGTGTCGGATACGGCCACCAGTAATCGTTGATTTGCCCGGCCACCAGCGTGATTCCGATGCGAGCCGCACTCCCCGCTAGTCCACCGATGAACACGGCGAGAACGGACTTCACAGTGGTGTGCACACTCGCCAGCGTACTCGTGTCAAACCCTGAGAATTAGGCAGTTAGGCTAGTCCTATCGACACTAAAGGAGTGCCCGTGTCTGTAGTTCCGCTCTTCAATCACGACGACCATCGTGACGAAGTCGTTGAACGCTGGGGTGCGAAGGCGTGGTCCCAATCCGCGTCGTGGTGGAAGCACCTCAACGCCATCGGCCGCGAGTCGTTCCTCGCCGAGGGTGTCAACCTCAAGGTCGAGTACCTCGAGGCGAAGGCGGCCGGTCTGCCCGTCACGGACGACGTGGTCATCGCCCTTGTGCTTCGTCACCGGACCTGGGTCACCCAGGGATGGGGAGGAATCGAACCCACCGTTGAGCAGTTCATCGGACTCGGTCAGATGTATGTCGCTGACGAGAGATTTGCCCGTCACTACGGCGGCGTTGATGGGGCGAGCTACGTTCGCGACGCCATCGTCGCGTGGGCCACATCGCCCACCCAGATTTAGGCGCGGCCCGTCGGGCGCGTTGACTCGGATATAAGGAATGGCCACATGCACCGTTTAGCAGATTTCAGCCTCAAGAACCGGGCACTTATCGCGCTCGTGACCATTGTCGTTGCGGCGTTCGGTGGCATCGCAATGACGCTTCTGAAGCTCGAGCTCATTCCATCCATCACGTTCCCCCAACTCGTCGTTGTCACGAGCTACCCCGGCGCCTCGCCTGTCATTGTTGAAAAAGAGGTGTCAACCCCGATCGAAACGGCGATTCAGGGAGTCAACGGACTCGAGTCGACGACTGCGACCTCGCAAAACGGACTCTCCCAGATTACGGCCGCGTTCACCTACGGTACGAGCCTCGAGACGGCTGAACAAAAGGTGCAACTGGCGATCAACAAGATTTCCAGCCTGCTTCCGGCCGGTGTTGAACCGCAGGTCATCGCTGGGTCGTTCTCGGATATCCCCATTCTGCAGATGGCGGTCACCAGCGACCTGCCGGCCGACCAACTCAACCAGGCCCTGAAAGACATTGCGGTCAAGGAATTGACCAAACTTCCGGGGGTTCGTGATGCAAGCGTTTTCGGAGCAAATGGTGAGCACATCGCCATCGTGCCTGACGCGAAAAAAATGGCTCGACTGGGGCTCTCCAACCTCGAGATTCAGACCGCCCTGCAATCCGCTGGCGTCAGGATTGGTGCCGGAACCGTGCAGTCCGATACGGGTGAACTCTCTATCGTTTCGGGAACCCCCCTTGCGGGAATCGCCGACATTCGTTCCGTTCCCGTTGCGCTTCCATACAAGCCCAAGGCTGTGGCGACTCCGACAATTCCGAAGCTTCCGACCATCGCGG